>JBHENR010000234.1:0-6587 GCA_046262555.1 Gemmatimonadota bacterium
GGAGTGGGCCCCGGGGTCGACGCTGTTTCTGGTGTGGCAGCAGGACCGCTCGTCGGATGACACCTCGGGGGACCATGTCGGGCCGGGCGCGCTGTGGGAAGCGCTGGAGGCGACAGGGGACCACCACCTGGCCCTGAAAGCCACCTACTGGTTCCCGATAGACTGACGGCCGCTGAAGGCGGCGAATCTCTGCGTTGCGCTCCTTCAGCCACCCTGCGGCGCAATTCCATTGCGCCTCGGGATGGCCTCAGTCGCGCGCCTTGATCTTCGCCGCCTTGAGCGGCCTCTTCTCGTGCCGGCCAATTCCCTGACGATCAGGCTCGCGTGAGCATCAGCAGCTGGGGATGGGAGTATATTCGTGCGCCCGCATTCGCTCGCGGAGGGCGGTGCGCTCGCTTCGCTCGCGGAGGGCAACACTTCTTCTGCTGGGGTTGGGACGATGATTTCGGTGACGAATCTGGGGAAGGATTTCGGGGCGCGGACGTTGTTCGCGGGGGTGACGCTCCGGTTGCATTCGGGGCGCCGATATGGGCTGGTGGGAGCGAACGGGTCGGGGAAGACGACGTTCCTGAAGATCCTGTCGGGAGACACGCCGCCCAGCGCGGGTTCGATGACGGTGCGGCGCCGGGCGCGGGTGGGGATGCTGGAGCAGGATCAGTTCCGGGATGCGGAACGGCCGATCCTGGATGTGGCGATGATGGGGCACGCGGAGTTGTGGGAGGCGTTTCAGGCCAAGGAGCGCATTCTCGCGGCGACCGGCGCCGAATTCGACGCCCAAGGGTTCGCCGCGGCGGAGGAGATCGTCCAGCGCAACGATGGCTACGCGCTCGAGGCGCGCGCGGGCGAGATCCTCGAGGGCCTGGGAATCCGCTCGGCGGTGCATCGGCAGCCACTGCGGACGTTGTCGGGCGGCTTCCGGCTGCGGGTGCTGCTGGCCCAGGCGCTGGCGGCGGCGCCCGACATTCTGCTGCTGGATGAGCCGACCAACCACCTCGATATCCTCTCGATCCGCTGGCTGGAAACCTTCCTCGCCGCGTATCCGGGCTGCGGGGTCATCATCTCGCACGACCATCGGTTTCTCGACAACGTCTGCTCCGACATGCTCGACGTGGATTACGAGACGATCACCGAGTATCCCGGGACCTATACCGACTTCCAGAACGCCAAGACCGCCGAACGCGGTCGGCGCGAAGGCGAGATCGCCAAGCGCGAGGGCGAGATCGCCGGCCATCAGGCGTTCGTGGACCGCTTCCGCGCCAAGGCGAGCAAGGCCCGCCAGGCCCAGAGCCGGCTGAAGCAGATCGCGCGGATCGAGATCGCGCCGCTGCCGGTGAGCTCGCGCCGCTATCCCACCTTCCGGCTCAAGCAGCGGCGGCCCAGCGGCAAGGTGGCGCTGAAGGCGGCGGGGCTCGCCAAGGCGTACGGTGAGCTGCAGGTGCTGCGCGACGTCTCGCTCGAGCTGGGGCGGGGCGACCGGCTGGCCGTGATCGGCCCCAACGGCATCGGCAAGTCCACGCTGCTCAAGATCCTCGTCGGGCGGATCGCGCCGGATGCCGGAAGCGTCACGTGGGGCCACGAGGCGCATCCGGGCTATGTCGCGCAGGACCACCGCGAGCAACTCAGTGAGGCGGGTCAGACGGCGGAGAGCTGGCTCTGGAAGGCGAGTCCCGGCGAGGGGGTCGGCTTCGTGCGGGGCCATCTGGGGCTGATGCTGTTCAGCGGCGACGACGCGCTCAAGCCCGTCGGGAAGCTCTCCGGCGGCGAGGCGGCCCGCCTGCTGTTCGCCCGGCTCGCGGTCGAGCGGCCCAACGTGCTGGTGCTGGACGAGCCGACCAACCACCTCGATCTGGAGGCGATCGAGGCGCTGGTCACGGGGCTGAAGGCCTACGACGGCACCATTTTGTTTGTAAGCCACGACCGCTGGTTCGTGGGCGAGCTGGCGGACCGGATCCTCGAGATCACGCCCACCGGCTGGCGCGACTTCGCCGGCACCTACGCGGCGTACCTGGCGCAGTGCGGGGATGACCATCTGGATGCGGAAGCGGTCCGCGTCGCGGCCCGTCGCGAGGCGAAGGGCGAGGCGGTCGTCGCGCGGCGCGAGGCGGCGGCTGGCAGGAGCTCCGCGGGCCGTTCATCGCGCCCGGTCGGGTCGAACAAGGCGGGGTTCGCGGAGGCGCGCCAGCTGGAAGCGATCGCCGAGGCCGAAGCCGCGCTCGCCGCGCTCGATGCGCGGTTCGCGGACCCCGCGACGTACGCCGGGCTGCCGCGGCAGGAGCTCCGGAAGCTGGAGCAGGAGCGCCAGCGCGCGGCGGACCAGCTCGAGGCGCTATGGGCGGGGGCGGCCGCCGCGTCGGGTGCCCCGCCCCATTCTTGACGCCTGCATCTAAAGCAACTATAATAGTTGCATGAGATGGCATAGATGACCGAAACGATCTCGACACTCGACGTTCGGCAGCGTCTGGGCGACCTCCTCAATCGGGTGGCGCTGCGGCACGATGAGTTCATCATCGAACGCAAGGGGCAGCCGCTGGCCGCCCTTGTGCCCATCGCGAAGCTCGAGCAGATGCGACGCATGGCTCGGCAGGGACTCCTCGAAATGCTGGAGCGCCAGAGTGGAGGTTCACTGACGGACGCCGAGGCTGATGACCTGGCAGCTGAGGCGCGTCACTGGGCACGGCGGCGGGAGAACGGCCACTAGCCGATCGTGCGGCGCGTCGTACTGGATGCGAACGTCATCGTCAGCGCGTTTCTCCGTCCCGAGGGACCGTCGGGCCAGATTCTTCGGCGGTGGTTCGAGGCATCTGCCTTCGAGGTGATTCTTTCCCCGGCATTGATGGCGGAGATCCGCCGTGCACTCGGATACCCGAGCGCGCGCCCGCGCATCGTGCTGTCGGATAGAGAGCTGGAACAGCGACTCCAGATGCTGGAGCCGCTGGCGGAATCCGTCGAAGATCGCCATCCGGCCGGGTCGATCTGCGCCGATCCCGACGACGACAAGTATCTGCTCGCCGCGCGGGAAGGCCGCGCGTCCCTGATCGTGACCGGCGACCGCCATCTCCTCGCGATCGAAGCGTTCGAGGGGGTCCACATCGTCGGGCCGCGCGAGTTCCTGGACCTGCTGACGATCCAGGCACGGGACTGAGCCGGCTGCTCTACCGCGTCTCGCGCCGGCGGGCGTGGCGCATCGCCTCCAGCTCCGCCCGCAGCGGCGCCCAGTACGTTCGATCCAGCGCCCGCTCCGAAGCTTCCTCTTCCGTCAGCAGCCTGTGCACCGCTTCCGCTCGACCGTCCAACGCGGCCTGGATCGCCGGCCGTTCACGGGCCAGCGCCCGGGCCGCGTCCGGGAATCGGGTCCCGCTCTCGACCAGCAACTCCGGCGTCCGAAGCTCCCGCAGCCAGAAAGCGATCCGCTCGGGCGTCGGCTCGCGAAAGAACTGCTCGTAGTTGGCCTCGATCAGCCGCACCAGCATCGGCCAGTCCTTGTCCCGCTGGGTCTTTTTCGAGGCTACGAGATCGGGCAGCGACAGCACGTCGACCGCAATGCCGTCGGGGAGGGCGAAGGTCGTCCGTCGATTCCAGAGCTGCGGGAACGGATCCACCCCGCGCATCTTCGTCATGAGGTCCACCCGGATGCCATCCGCCTCGGGGTGGCGGCAGCGAAAATGGACCGAGTGGCCCCGCTCGAGGTACGGCAGCTCGAACGGCGGCAGCGCGACGACCGAGGCGTCGAGCGCGGCAAAGGCGTGCTGCAGGCGGGTGAGATTCTCGGCCGAGGCGAAGACGGTGAAGTCGGTGTCGCGGCTAAACTCCGCTGCGCCGTACAGGATGCACGCCTGGCCCCCCATCAGGAGGCACTGAATCTCGTGCGTCTGCATCGTAGAAAGGACTCTGGCGATCGGGCTCCGGATCAAGTCGTCCCCCCAGCTCGAGGAAGGTCGCCCACAGCCGCTGGCTCTCCACCCACCGCTGCCGCGCGTCCATCCGGTACCACTCCAGCTGTTCGTCCGGCCGGATACGCGCCAGGGCGGGAGATCCTGAAGCTTCCGCTCCCGACTCCCGGAAGCCGTCTGGCGTGTCGCGATCGGGTGGCCGGGCAGACATGCGGAGGAAAGATAGACGCACCCCGGCGGTGATGCGAGCCGCAGGGCCGCTTGTCAGGCAGGCGACAGTACCTCCACTCGCGGCGGGGTATACTGCCGAAAGCGCGTTCCGAATCCTTCACTGAGGAGACGTCATGGCCACCAAGAAGAAGAAGACCACCGGCGGGTCCGCCCGCGGCGCCAGCTCGAAGAAGCGGGGGAAGAAGAAGGCGGCCAAGAAGACCACCGCTGCGGCGCGGAAGACTACCCTCGAGCGGAAGAAGGCGTCCGCGAAGAAAGCTCCGGCGCGAGCGCGAGGCGCCACGAAGAAGACGGCCACCCGCGCGAAGAAGGCCGCCCGGAAGACTGTCGGCCGCGCGAAGACGGCCGCCAAGAAGACGACAGCCGGTGCCCGGACCGCCGCCCGCACGTCCACGTCTCGCCGGACTCCGGCGGCCTCGAGGACGTCGGCGGCCGCGCGCTCAGCCCAGAACCGGGTCGAGTCGGCGACCGACGCCTCCGTCGGGCGCATCCGTGCCGTCGGCAGCGTGGTGGGGAGTACGGTCGGGGCGGTCGGCAGCACGGTCGGCGCCGTCGGCGGCACGCTCCGCGACGCCGGGGCCAGCGTAGCCGGCACGGTGTTGGACACCGGTGTTGCCGTGGCCGGCTCGATCAAGGACGCGGCGCAGCGGATCCGGCCTTAGGCCCGGCCAGGGCCCTACTCGTACCGCAGCGCCTCAATCGGATCCAGCTGCGCCGCCTTGTTCGCCGGGAAGATGCCGAAGAAGATCCCGATGCCGCAGCTGAAGGCGACGCCGAGGACGAACGACCAGACGGGGAGCGAGACGGGGAAGCTGATCAGCTTCGACACCCCGGCTCCCACGGCGCTCCCGAGCGCGACGCCGAAGACGCCGCCGATTCCGGTCAGCACCGCCGCCTCGATCAGGAACTGCCAGAGGATGTCACGGCGGCGGGCGCCGAGCGCCTTGCGAACCCCGATCTCGCGGGTGCGCTCGGTCACGCTGACGAGCATGATGTTCATGACGCCGATGCCGCCGACCATCAGCGCGATCGAGCTGATGACGATCATGGTGAGGAACACCGAGCCGGTGATCTGATCCCACAGCTCGAGAAAGTTCTGCTGGGTCACGATGTCGAAGTCGCTCTCCTCGCCGGGACGCAGCTGATGCCGCCGGCGCAGGAGAAAGGTGAGATCCTCGCGCGCGTCCTCGACGTTCCCGCCAACCGGCACGATGACCAGCATCAGGTCCATCGGGCCGCCGCGGCCGAAGTCGCGGTGGAACGTGGTGTACGGGAAAATGACCCGCTCGTCCTTGGTCTCGCCGAAGATCAGCATCGCCTCGTCCTCGAACACGCCGGTCACGGTGTAGGGGATGTTGCCGATCCGGATGACCTTTCCGATAGGATCGAGCTGGGGGAACAGCACGTCCACCACGCCCTGGCCGAGGGCCACCACGCGGGCCCGGTTGCGGACTTCGCTGGCGGTGAAGAAGCGGCCGTTGGCGAGATCCGCCGCCGAGACGATCGGGTACGTCTCGGTGGTGCCCATCAGGTCCGTGGTCATCGAGTTGCCGCGGTAAGTGAGCTGCCGGCTGACGCTCGCCGGCCCGGTGCCGATCATGATGTCGAGCGACTGCACCGACGCCAGCTCCCGCTGAATAGCCCGCGCGTCGGCCTCGGAGATCTCCGGCCGCCGTTCGAGCTCCAGGAACTCGCGCTCGCCCTGCACGATCCGGCCGCCCCACTTGCGGAGATAGAGGTGGTCCGCGCCGAGCTTTTCGATATCGCCGACGATCGTCTGGTCCAGGCCCCGGACGAGCGAGGTCATGGCGACGATGGACGTGACGCCGATCACGATCCCCAGAATCGTCAGGCCGGATCGCAGTTTGTGCGCCAGCAGGGTGGCCAGCGCCATCCGAGCGCTCTCGCCGATCTGTCCCCGCGGCGACCGGCCGCCGGCGTCACTCATAGCGCAGCGCCGCGATGGGATTGAGCCGGGACGCCTTGGCCGCGGGGTAGATACCGAAGACGATCCCCACCACCGACGACAGCCCGATCCCCAGCAGGATCGACCACCAGGTGAGCGAATACGGCAGCGGCGTGACCTGCGCGATCAGGATCGCGATGCCGAAGCCGAGCGCCACCCCGATCAACCCCCCCAGCGCCGACAGAATCACCGCCTCGTAGAGGAACTGCCGCAGGACGTCCGCCCGCCGCGCGCCGATCGCCTTGCGGATGCCGATCTCACGGGTCCGCTCGGTGACGGCGACCAGCATGATGTTCATCACCACGATGCCGCCCACGACGAGTGAGATCGCCACCAGGCCGACCAGGGCGGAGTAGATCCCCTTGGTGATGTTGGCGTACAGCTCGAGGAACTCCTGCGTCGTCTGGAAGCCGAAGTCGTCCTCCTCGGACGGGCGCAGGTGGTGCCGGGTGCGCATCAGCATGCGGGTTTCGTCGATCGCCTCCTGCACGCTGTCGGGG
>JBHENR010000235.1:0-8580 GCA_046262555.1 Gemmatimonadota bacterium
GCCGCGGGTCCTCCGGAGACCCGCAGCGGCGCCTGATTCGAGTACACCGGCGCGCAGGCGCTCAAACCGACGAGTGACAAAAGAAGCCCTCTCCATCGCGTCATTATGTCAATCCATCTCCCGTTCCGCCCGTCGGCCGGCGGATTGTTCACGTGGCATAGATACCGGTGCCGACGCCCCAAACTCAAGGGAAATCGGCATTATGCAAGACCAGCCGCTTGACCAGGCCTTGCGTTCGGACGTCTCGGGAGCCTATATACGGCAAGTTACGCACCTAACCGACGGACCACGGACCCCCACACGCCGGAGGCGTATGCACCCCACGCAAGGTCAGCGACGCAGGATAGTACTTCTGGCGGGGGCGCTGGCCCTCGCGTGCTGGTGTGGCCTGGTCACCCCGCTTCAGGCACAACAGTCCGCCGGCCGGGGGACGGGAACCGTCATCGACGGCGCCACCAGCACGCCGATCGAAAACGTCCAGGTCTCTGTCGAAGGCAGCGGCATCGGCGCCGTCACGGGTCAGCGCGGCACGTTCAGCCTCGCCAACGTGCCGGCCGGAGCGCGTACGCTGGTCTTCACCATCCTCGGCTATGACACGACGCGCGAGTCGGTCACGGTGGCGACGGGTCAGACCGCTACCGTCAGCGTCAGCCTGACGCAGGGATTCGTCGAGCTCGGCGCCGTCACCGTCGTCGGCGCTTCGCGCACCCCGACCCGCATCGTCGAGGCGCCCGCGGCCGTCAGCATCGTCACCCCGGAGCAGCTCCAGCGCGAGGCCGCGCACGGCCAGCTCCCGCGGCTCTTCGCCGATCAGCCCGGGGTCGACGTCGTCCAGAACGGCGTGCAGGACTTCAATATCAATACCCGCGGCTTCAACTCCTCGCTGAATCGCCGCGTGCTCGTTCTCCAGGATGGCGTGGATCGCTCGATCGGATTTCTGCAGTCCCAGGAGTGGACCGCCCTGTCGATGCCGCTCGAAGACCTCGGTCGGCTCGAGCTCGTACGGGGTCCTGGCTCCGCCCTCTACGGCGCCAACGCGTTCAGCGGTGTCATCAACATCACGACCCCGGCGCCGGCAGACATCGTCGGCACGAAGGTGGCGGTCTCGGGCGGTCAGCTGAAGTCGGGCCGGCTGGATCTCCGGCACGCCGGTGAAACCGGCAGCGGTCGCTGGGGCTACAAGGGCAACGTGGGGTACGTGTCGGTCGGCAGCCCGTTCTCGACCTCGCGGACGTCCGCCCAGGCCAAGCCGTGCACGCCGGCGGCGCCGCCGCGGCAGGCGTGCTTCGAGTACGGCCCGCTGCCGGTCGAGGCCGTGCCGATCAATGCGGATCCGGACAGCGACGGGTTCTTCAATGAGGCCGCCGTTTCGTCGCTGTACGGCAGCGGCCGGGTGGACTACAACTTCGCCAGCGGTGCCGTCGGATCGGTCGAGGCGGGAACGACGCACACCGAGAATGAGATCTTCGTCACGGGGATCGGCCGGGTGCAGGTCAATGGCGCCAACCGTCCCTGGGCGCGGACCGAGTTCGCTTCCCGTCGCTGGGTCGTCAACGGCTGGTACAGCGGCCGGCGTACCGACGAAGAGACCGATCGCAACGCGGACGGCACTTTCGACGGAAACAATCAGACGGCGCTCGCCTCGGGTGCCCAGTTGCGGGAGAAGTCGAACATCTTCCACCTCGAGGCACAGACCAACTGGAGCTTCTTCGACGATCGGTTCCATCTCGTCGGCGGCGCCTCGAATCGGTGGACCGAGGTGGATACCGACGGCACGCTGATGGCGGACAAGCACGATGACACGGTCTCCAGCCTGTTTGGCCAGGTGGAGGCGCAGCTCCATCCGATAGTGAAGGCGCTGGTCGCCGCCCGCTACGACCACTTCACCGTAATCGACTCGGACGAGATCTCGCCCAAGGCGGCGCTCGTCTTTACGCCATCGAACGATCACTCCTTCCGGGTGACGTACAACAAGGCGTTTCAGACGCCCAACTACTCGGAGCTGTTCCTTCGGGTACCGGCCGGGGCGCCGGTCAACCTTCAGGCGCTGGAGCTGGGGATCGAGGCGGCGATCCGGGCGCAGACCGGCCTCACCATCGATCTGCCGCTCAACTTCAGCACGACGACGCCCATTCTGGCGCTGGGCAATGACGACCTCAAGGTCGAGGAGCTCACCGGGTACGAGATCGGCCACAAGGGGTCGTGGGCGAATGGCCGCGTCTATTCCACCGTGGACCTGTATTACAACGAGATCCAGGATTTCGTCACCGACCTGCTGCCCCGGGTGAACCCCGACTTCCCCGCCTATGCCCTGCCGGCCGCCTTCGGGACCGGCGCCCCGCTGGCGCCGTTTGCGCCCACGGTCCAGGGCGCGCTGCAGCAGAACCTGGGGGCGAACTTCCCGCTCTTCTCCAACGTTCCCGGCATCGGCCCGGCGTTCGTCGTCTCATACACCAATGCCGGCGAAGTCACCGAGAAGGGGGCCGAGCTCGGCCTCACGCTGCTGCCGTTGGCCAACTGGGAGCTGAACGTGAACGGCACGCTGTTCGATTTCGAGGTGAAGGAGGGGACGGCCCAGGCCGGCGACCGCCTGCTCCCCAACACGCCGAAGAAGAAGGCCAACTTCGGTGTGGTCTACAGTCAGCCCCGTGGCTTCAATGGCGGGGTAAAGGTCCACTGGCAGGAGGGTTTCGACTGGGCGGCCGGGGTCTTCAACGGTCACGTGCCCGGGTTTACTCTGGTGGACCTCAACGCCGGCTACCAGGTGACCGACTACGCCCAGATCAATCTGGTGTGGACGAACGTGACGGATAAGGAGCATTATCAGCTCTACGGGGGAAGCATCCTCGGCAGCCGTGCCTTGGGCGGTGTCACGCTGACGTTCTAGGCCGCTGAAGGCGGCGAATCACAACAAAGCGCGCGGCCTGTGGTGGCCGCGCGCGCTGTATGGTCGGGGAGACAGGATTTGAACCTGCGACCCCTACGTCCCGAACGTAGTGCTCTACCGAGCTGAGCTACTCCCCGACACGACGTAGAACACGAAAGCTAGAAGTCGGGGGTACCCCGGGCAACCGCTGGCACAAGCGACCGCGCCGCGTCACACGACGTTCGTCAGGGACAGCGTCTCCCACGACCGCAGATCCTCGATCGCCCCGTGGTTCGTCAGGTCGAGGTGGATGGGGGTGATGGAGACGTACCCCTCCTCGACGGCGAGAAAGTCCGATCCCTCCGGCCCGGCCCAGGTGGGCGCCCCGCCGCCGATCCAGTAATACGTTTTGCCATGCGGATCCTTGGCGGTGAGGACGGGATCGGTGTAGATCCGCTTCCCGAGACCGGTCACGCGGACGCCCCGCACGGCCTCAGGCGCGCGATCGGGCAGATTGATGTTGAGCAGCGTGGTGGCGGGAAACAGCCGCTGCACTGGCTCGCTCACGAGATGCCGCGCCAGGCGCTGGACGATGTCGCCGTACCCATCGAGCCACGCCTCGTCGGCGTGGACGAGGGAGATCGCCACCGAGGGGATGCCGAGCATCGTCCCCTCCATGGCGGCCGACACCGTGCCGGAATAGAAGACGTCCTCGCCCATATTGCCACCATGATTGATGCCGCTGAAGATGTAGTCCGGGCGGCGCGGCAGGAGCGCATTGACCGCCAGCATCACGCAGTCGGTCGGCGTCCCGTCGATGTGGTACCGGTTCTCGGACGTGCGGCGAACCCGCAGCGGATGGTGCAGCGTCAACGAGTGGCTGGTCGCCGACTGCTCCCGATCCGGCGCCACCACGACCACCTCGCCCACGTCCTCGAGCGCCCGCGTCAGCGCGCGGATGCCGGGAGCGAGGTAGCCGTCATCATTGGTGACGAGGAACAACACGCGCGCGGGCCTAGGCCCCGTCTTCCGGTCGCCACGGCTCCAGCAGGACGTCGAACACGCCGCCGCAGACCGCCGGACTCCAGCTGAGCAGGTCCTTCGTCAAGTCGACGCGCGTGATCCGCGCCCGGCCGTCGGCCAACGCCGCGGCCGCCTCGTGAATCACCTGCGCCTCACCGCATCCGCCCCCGATCGTTCCCAGGGTGCCGGTGCCGGGATCGATCACCATGCGGCTCCCCACACCCCGCGGCGTGGACCCCTTCGCGCGGATGATCGTGGCCAGGACGATCGGCCGGCCGGCGGCGGCCGCGGCTTCCACCGCGGCGAACAGTGCACTGGTCTCGGTCACGGGGCGCCGCCGGCTCGATCCGTCGTGGCGGATAGCGCCCGCACCGAGCGCAGGACGCGCGCCCGGTCGCGCAGCGGTTCGCCGCTGCCCCCCCGCGATCGGCGAATGATTTCGGCCGCCACCGCGACAGCGATCTCGGCCGGCGTCTCGGCGCCCAGGTCGAGCCCGATGGGCGCGTGGATGCCGGCCAGCCACGCGGCCGTGATGCCCTCCCCGGCGAGCTGCTCGAACGTCGCCCGCACCCGGCGCCGGCTGCCGATCATCCCGATGTAGGCGGGGTCGACGTCGAGCCGGGCGAGGACGCGCAGGCAGTCGTAGTCGTACCGATGGCCCCGCGTCACCAGCACGCAGTGGGTCCGCGGTGTGATCCGGACGTCGGCGAACGGTTCGTTGAAGTCGGCGATCAACACGCGGTCAGCGTCGGGAAACCGATCGCGACGGGCAAAGGCGGGGCGGTCATCGAGCACCGTCACCGCAAACGCCAGCAATCGGCCGACCTGCGAAAGGGGCTGCGCGATGTGACCGGCGCCGACGATGACCAGCTCCGGCGGCGGGGTGATCCGCTCGACGTAGAGCTCGAGCTCCGATCCGTCGATCATCAGGCAGCCGGGGCGAGTGGGTTCGGCGGTCGAGGCGGCCAGCGCGCGGGACGCCGCCGCGGTGGTCGCGGAGTCGCCGAGTCGGCCGTGCAGGCGACGGCCGTCCCAGGCGAGACGGCGGCCGATGAGTTCCGGCGCCCCGGGGGCCGCGACGACGACGCCGAAGATCACGTCGGAGCCGCGGAGGAGTGACTCCCGCGCCAGTCGTGCGGCCGCGGGCAGCCCGAATGTGCTCACGCCCCGGGGACTTCGCGCTGATAGTCCGCCGGGGAGTCGACGTCGTTGACGACTCCGCCATCCGTCACCGAAACCTCTTCGATCTCTGCTCGATAGCGGTCGACGACGCTGCGGGCCCCACCGGCCAGCTGCGGCGCGCCCAGCTCGGCCCACACGCGGCGGGCGAACAGCACCGGATGGCCGGGCCGCCCGGCGTGCACCGGGCGGACGATGGGCGCACCGCGGGCGCGAAAGGCCTCCACCAGATCGCGGACCGTGCTCCCCTCCCCCCTGGGAAAATCCACCGGCAGCACCACGGCGGCCTGGCACGCCGCGTCCGCGGCCGCCAGTCCGAGTCGGAGACTGTCGACCTGCTCGGCGGTCGCGGACGGGTTCTCGACCGCGCGGCCGCCGGCGGATCGCACGAGGTCTCCCAGCGCCCCCGCCGCGGTGCCCGGCGGGACCACCGCGATCACCGGGTCGCAGCCTCCAGCGCGCAGGACCGCCAGCGCGTGCTCGATGAAGGTCGACTCCCCTACCGGCAGCAGACCCTTCGGCGCTCCCATGCGCGTCGAGCGGCCGGCAGCGAGGACGATGCCCGCGATCACGGGAGCGGGTCGAGCAGATCGGCGAGCGTCCGCCGCACGTAGGGGCGGATCATCTCCTTGCGCCAGGAGAGGGTGAAGTCGGTGTTGTCCAGCGGGCGGCCCACCTTCCAGGCGGCATCGGCGGCAGCGGCGATGGCCGCCTCCGTCAGGGGGGCGCCAACGAGCGCCTCGCGGGCGGCGTCGATGCACTCGGGATGCGAACCCACGCCGCCCAGTACCACCCGGGCATCGCGGACGATGCCGCCCGCGTCCCGCTCGACCCAGGCGCCCACGCCGAGCACCGGAAAGTCGAACGCGCCACGACGCCGCAGCTTGCGGTAGCTCGCGCGCCAGCCCGTCGGCGCGGGCAGGTGGACTCGCGTCAGCAACTCGTCGCGCTGCTTGGTGAGGTAGAGGATGCCATCATCCTGATAGAGCGCGGTGAGGGGGATCGTGCGCGTTCCCTCGGGCCCGGCCAGTTCGACGGTGGCGCCGACGGCGACCAGGAGTGGCGCCGAATCGGCCGACTGCACCGCCCAGCAGCGCGGCGAGGACGGCGCGACCCAGCAGATGGTGCCGTCCCGCTTCATGCAGAAATCCACCGCCTTCCGCCACTCGTGATTCTGATCGTAATAGGTGCAGCGGGTGTCGAGCAGGAGGTTGCCCCCCAGCGTGCCCATGTTCTGCAGAATCGGCGTCGAGATGAGGCGCATGGTGGCGGCCAGCGCCGGACAGACCGCCGCGACATCCGGATGCGCGGCGATCTCGGTGAGGCTGCACATCGCCCCGATCGTCAGTCCGCCGTCCTCCCGGCGGGCGATGCCGCGCAGCTCGGCAATGGCGTGGAGCGCGATCACCTCGGTCGGCGTTTGATGCCGGCGCTTCATGTTCGGGTAGAGGTCGGTCCCCCCGGCGACGAACGCGGCATCGGGCGGCGCGGCGCGCTTGCGCGCCACCGCCTCGCCCAGCGTCGCCGGAACGTGGTAGGCGAAGCGCGGCAGCCGCATCATGACCGGTCTCCCGTGGACACTCCGGCGGGCATCCCTCCCGGCACGGCGCCCCGCACGCCCCCATGCCCCACGTGACGCGGATCATCCACCGCCCGGCCGTCCCCGCCCTCCCAGGGCGGCGGCACCCGGACCGGTGCGGGCCAGGCGAAGCGGGGCACAGGCCCCGGCCCGGACCGGGGTGACTCGCCCTTTGCCCCCCGGCGCAGGGCCGCCAGCACCTTCTGGGGCGTGACCGGAACCTCGTCCACCCGGGCCCCGACGGCATCGTAAATCGCGTTGACGATAGCCGGAGGAATCGGCAGCAGCGGTCCCTGCCCCACTTCCTTGGCGCCGAACGGACCGTTGGGATCGGGATCCTCGACCAGATAGGTGTGGATCGGGCACATCTCGTGGGTGGTGGGGCTCTTGTACTCCAGCAGCGACGGATGGCGGTGCACCACATTGCGGTTTCCCCGGTACGCCATCTCCTCCATCAGCGCTTCGCCGATCCCCATATAGACCGACCCCTCGACCTGGCCGATGGCGAGCACGGGGTTGATCGCGCGACCGATGTCGTGCGCGATCCACACCTCGTCGACGCGCGTCTCGCCGGTTTCGGCGTCCACCGTCACCTCGACCACCGCCGCGGAATAGGAATAGGCGGGGCTGGGCCCCACGCCGGCGCCACGGTAACGGGCCGGCGAGCGGGGTGGCGTGTAGGAGCCGGTGGTGCCTATCGTTCCCTCCCGCGCCTCGGCCAGGACGACGGCATCGGCGAACGGGATGGAGCGGTCGGGATGCTCCACGTCGAGCACGTGCCCATCGGCGAACGTGAGGCGTGTCGCCGGCACCTCCCAGGCGGCGGCGACGGCCTGCGCGACGATCTCGCGCGCCCGCTCGGCGGCCTGCAGGGCGGCGTTGCCGGTCATCAGGGTGACACGACTGGAGTACGACCCAAGGTCCACCGGCGTCAGGCTGGTGTCGGCGGTGACGACCTCGATGTCGAGCGGCTCGAGCCCCAGGACTTCCGCCACGACGTAGGCCAGCACCGAGTCCGACCCCTGGCCGATGTCAGTCGAGCCGCAGAACACGGTCACGCCGCCGCCCCGGTCGAGTTTGAGCTGGACGCCCGAGTGGGGCATGTTGTTCCAGTAGATCGTCAGCCCCGCGCCCGAGATATACGAGCCGCAGGCGAGGCCGATCCCCTTTCCCGGCGGCAGCCGGCGGAACCGCTCGGTCCATCCCGAGGCCTCCACGACTTTCTCGAGACAGGCCCGCAGGCCCATCGAGCCGATTCTCAGGTAATTGGCCGTAACCGAGTACGGGGGCACGAGATGGTCGAGTCGCACGCGGGCCGGATCGAGACCTAGCCGCTCGGCCGCCTTGTCGATCTGCACCTCCAGCGCGAAGCGCGGCTGGGGGGTGCCGTGGCCCCGCTTGGGACCGCAGGGCGGCTTGCTGGTGAAGGCCCGCAACCCGTCGAAGCGATAGGCCGGGACCGGATAGGTGACGGTCTGGAGCGCTCCGGTATAGTAGGTCGAGGCCACTCCGTACGAGCCATACGCGCCGCCATCGAGAAACGAGCGGAAGTGCATCCCGGTGATGGCGCCATCGGCCCGAAAACCGGTCCGCAGCTCCATCAGCACGGGATGTCGGCCGCGGTGACAGTAGAACACCTCCTCACGCGTCAGGCAGATCTTCACCGGGCGGGCGGTTCGCCGCGACAGCTCGGCGACGACGATTTCATGGCCGAAGGGGTCAGACTTGCCGCCGAAGCCGCCGCCATTGGGGGTCGCGATGACCCGGATCCGGCTGGCCGGCAGGCCCAGCACCGTGGCCAGCGCCCGGTGGACGTAGTGGGGCGTCTGGCTGGAGGTCCAGAGCGTGAGCCGTCCGTCCGCGGTGGCCTGGGCGAGGGCGGCGTGCTGCTCCATCGGCAGATGGGTATTCCCCTCATAGAAGAAGACGTCCT
>JBHENR010000236.1:0-18150 GCA_046262555.1 Gemmatimonadota bacterium
CCCCGGACGGACCGGGCATTCGAGCCCAGGTCCGCCGGGGCTGTTTTTTTGAAGTGATAATCTGACGGATAATTGAGGGAAAAGATGACCACCCAGCCCCGGAACGCGTTCGACGCGCTTGGCCTTAACCCAAAGCTGGTCAAGGCGATAGCCGATCTCGGCTTCACCCGCCCGACCCCAATCCAGGAAGCCGCGATACCTCCCGCGCTCGCCGGGCGGGACGTGTTGGCCTGCGCCATGACGGGCAGCGGCAAGACGGCGGCCTTCGTGCTGCCCATCCTCCAGCGGCTGATGGACCAGCCGCGCGGTGTGACGCGGGCGCTGATCCTGACGCCGACGCGGGAGCTCGCCGCCCAGGTCGCCGACCACCTCACCGAGCTGGCGCGCCACACAGGGATCCACGCCGCCGCCGTGTTCGGCGGGGTGAACGCCGGGCCGCAGGAAAAGGCGTTCCGCCGCGGCGTGGACGTGATCGTCGGCACGCCCGGGCGGCTGCTGGACCACTTCCAGAACGACTATGCCCACCTCTCCGAGCTCGAGGTGCTGGTGCTGGACGAGGCCGACCGCATGCTCGACATGGGGTTCCTGCCGGACATTCGCCGGGTACTCAAGCACCTCCCGCGGGCGCCGCGCCAGACCCTCTTCTTCTCGGCCACGATTCCCGATCCCATCGTCGAGCTCTCGCGCGAGTTGCTCCACCAGCCGGCCCGGATCGCGGTGGAGCGCAAGTCGGCCCCGCCGTCGGCAGTCACCCAGGCGCTCTACCCAGTGCCGGGGCATCTCAAGGTGAAGCTGCTGTCCACGCTGCTCCAGCGGGGCGACATCGGCAACGCGATCGTGTTCTGCCGCACCAAGCACCGCGCCAACCGGCTGGCCGAGCGGCTCGAGAAGCAGGGGCTCTCGGTGGGCCGGATCCACGGCAACCGCAGCCAGGCGCAGCGGACGGCGGCGCTGGCGAGCTTCAAGGAGGGCGGCATCCGGGTGCTGGTCGCGACCGACATCGTCGCCCGCGGCATCGACGTCGAGGCGCTCGACCACGTGGTCAATTTCGACGTGCCGCATTCGCCCGATGACTATATCCACCGGGTAGGCCGGACCGCGCGGGCGGAGACGACCGGCGACGCCTACACGCTGGTGTCCCCCGAGGAAGAGGGCGACCTGCGGGCGATCGAGCACGCGCTGGGCCGCCGGATCGAGCGGCGCACCGTCGACGGGTTCGATTACGCCGCCGCCGCCGAAGCCAGGCTCGAGGTGCCCATCGCCGAGCGGATCGCCGCGATTCGGAGTCGCCGGGCGCAGGATCGGGAGCGGTCCCGGGCCAACGCCGCGCGCTCAGGCGGGGGATCTTCCAGTGGGAGGACGCCGGCGCCCAGAGGGGACGGGCCGCGCGGACCGCGTCGCGGGGGCGGGCGAGGGCGCTAGGCTTCAGCGCCCTAGCGGGCGTCGTTCAGCGCCCAGTCGTAGTCCAGGTACTTGATGGTGAAGGCGGTGTCGCGGGCGGCTTCGGCCCCCGCCCCCGCCAGGTAGCGGGCGGCGTAATCCCGCACCGAGCCGGCCGCGCGCCGGAAGTCGTCCGCATACCACTCGAAAATCCGCGACAGATGAAGCACCCGCGCCTCGGGGTCCAGGCGGCTGCCGAGCGGACTGTTGAGGTAGGTGCGGGCCTGGAAGTCGAGCTGCATGTCGAGCCGATCGTCGACATAGGGCTCTTCCCGCAGCCGCGGACAGCTCCGCGAGGCGCAGGTGAGCGCCCAGTGGATCCGCTCGTCCCAGAGCGGGGCCTTCAGCAGGATCTCGCGCTCGATCTGGTCCAGCGTGCGCCTGCGGCCCGCCACCGGATGCTCGCGCAGACGGAAAAATCCCTTGACCCGGCCGCCGACATACCCGACGTCCCGCACCGAATCCAGCGGATACCGCTTCAGTACCCCGGCGATGACACGCGCATTGTAGGCGTTGATCCAGTAGGCGCGCTGGGCGTTGGCGGACTGGCCCTGGGGGCTCGTGCTCTCCAGCCACTCGAGGAACCGCCGCCACTCGGGCGGGTCGTCCGCCTTCCAGCGGGCGTAGTCCACCTGGCCGCCGCTGACATAGCGGGCCAGCAGCCCGCTGTAGTCCGCCAGGGCCTCGGCCGCGGTGGTCGGGGTGGGGGACTGCGGGGGATCCTGGCTCCCGAGGGCCGGGGGCCACAGGAGCAGGAGGCCGAGCAATCCGGCGCGGGCCGTCCGCTGTAGGGGCATGGGGGAAAGATAGGCCCCCGCGCCCGTTCGGGCACGGTGTTGACAGCCGCCGCCCGGGGCCTATCCTCTCACGCCATGCCCGATGCCGATTTCGCCGAGGTGCTGCGCGAGCTCGATGCGCTCGAATCCGAGCTCGACGCGGTGCGGGTGACCGTGGTCGAGGGGGAAGACACCTTTTCCTCCGCCCCGGCGGCCCAGCGCGGCGCGCTCCAGCATCTGGAACTCGCCGTCCGTCACACGGTGGATGCGGCCTGGGCGCTGATCGAGGAGGCCGACTGGGACGAGCCGGAGGACAACCTCGACGCGCTCGAGATCCTGGTGGAGGAGGACGTGTTGCCGGCCAAGCTGGGCGGCAGCCTGGTGACGCTGGCGGAATTCGCGGCCGAGCACGGGGAGGACGCGGGATGGACCGTGGACGGCGACCCCGGCGCCGCCTTTGATCGGATGGCTGAAGGCGCCGACGCGCTCGCCGAGTACCTCGATTTCATCCACAGCTTCCTGAAAGAGTGGGAAGGATAACCGGGCCCGGGGACGCGACCCGGCTCGCGGCGCCGCCCACCCCGCCCCGGGCGGACCTGGAACGCATCTGGCCGTATGTCCCGGGACGCCACCGCAGTGAGATCCTGCGGGAGTACGGCGTCAGCGATGTGCTCAAGCTCGCCTCCAACGAAAACCCGCTCGGCCCCTCGCCACGCGCCATGGCCGCGCTGGCGGCGCTGCCGGCGGAGGCGCATTTCTACCCCGACAGCCGGGCGCTCGCGTTGCGCGAAGCCCTCGCCGATCGGCACGGGCTCGACCCCGGCCAGGTCGTCATCGGCAGCGGGTCGGTCGAGTGCATCGATCTCGTCGCGCGCGCGTTTCTGCGGCCGGGCGACGAGGCGCTGGTGGGGTTCCCGTCGTTTCCCCGGTTTCAGATCGCCATCCAGGTGGTCGGCGCCCGCGCGGTGGTCGTGCCGCACCGGGAGTGGACGGCCGATCTTCATGGCATGCTGGCCGCCGTCACCGAGCGCACCCGCGTCGTCTTTCTCGACCATCCCTGCAATCCCACCGGGACCCAGGTCTCGGCGGGGGCGCTGGCGGAGTTCCTCGACGCGCTGCCGGCCGAGGTGCTGGTCGTCCTCGACCGCGCGTACTACGAGTTCGCGCCCGCGGCCGGACGGTTCGATGAGGACCTCGACCGCATCCGCGCCGGCGAGAACGTGGTCGTCCTGCGGACCTTCTCGAAGGCGTATGGCCTGGCCGGTCTGCGGATCGGCTACGCGCTGGCGCGCCCCGAGCATGCCGCGGCGCTCGACCGCGTGCGCGAGGCGTTCAATACCACCTCGTTCGCCCAGGCGGCCGCGCTCGCCGCGCTGGGAGACGACGCCCATGTGGACGCGAGCGTCCACCTCACCGAGACCGAGCGGGCGTGGCTGGGCGCGGCGCTGGAGTTGCTGGGCTTCGCCGTCGTCCCCTCGCACACCAATTTCCTGTTCACCCGGCTCGGTCCGCGCGCGGCGGAGCTGAACGAGGGGCTGCTCAGGCAGGGAATCATCATTCGGCCGCTGACGGCGCCCGGAATCGAGGAGTGGGCCCGGATCTCGCTCGGCACGCGGGCCGGAAACGAGCGGCTGGTGGCGGCGCTGTCGGGGTTGCGGGCGTGACCCGGACGACCCGCGTGGCGGTGATCGGCGGCGACGGGGTCGGCCCGGACGTGGTGGCGGTCGCGCAGCGGGCGCTGGAAGCGGCGGGCGGGGCGGCGGGCGTCACCTACGCCTTCGAGGCGCTGCCTTACGGGGCGGACCACTACCTCGCCACCGGCGAGACGCTGCCGGAGGCGGCGTTCGAGCGGCTGCGGAGCGATTTCGACGCGATTCTGCTGGGCGCCCTCGGCGACCCCCGCGTGCCGCGGAACCAGCACGCCCGGGACATCCTGCTGGGCCTGCGATTCCGGCTCGACCTCTACATCAATCTTCGCCCGGCCCGGCTGCTCCACCCTTCCCTCTGTCCGCTGAAAGCCCGCCCCGACGGCGCGCCGCGGGCGATCGACCTGGTCGTCTTTCGCGAGAACACCGAGGGCGCCTACGTCGGCATCGGCGGGACGTTCAAGTCCGGCACGCCCGAGGAGATCGCCATCAGCGAGGACCTCAATACGTATCGGGGCGTCAAGCGGATCATCCGCGCCGCGTTCGACTTCGCGGTGGAGCAGCAGCGGCCGCGGGTGACGCTCTGCGACAAGGCGAATGCGCTGCCGCATGCGCACGGTCTCTGGCGCCGCGTCTTCGCCGAGGTGGCGGCCGAGTTTCCCTTCGTGAAGACCGAAGCCGAGTACGTCGACGCGCTCGCGATGAAGCTGGTGCTGCATCCGGAGCACTACAGTGTCATCGTGACGCCCAACCTCTTCGGCGACATCCTGTCGGATCTGATCGCCGCGCTGGTGGGCGGGCTCGGGCTGGCGGCGTCGGCCAACCTCCACCCGGGACGCGTCGGGCTGTACGAGCCGGTTCACGGCTCGGCGCCGGACCTGGCCGGCACCGGCACCGCCAACCCGATGGCCGCGGTGCTGGCGGCGGCGCTGCTGGCGGAGCACACCGGCGCCCCGAAGGTCGCCCGCGCGCTCGAGGCGGCGGTGACCGACGCGCTGGCGGCCGGCGTCATGACGCCGGACATCGGCGGCGCGGGGTCGACCGCTGAGGTCGGCGACTGGATCTGCCGCCGGCTGGCGGGGGCGCCGGGCGGGACATGAGCGACCGGCCGGCGGGTCTCGAGTGGGCGGGCTGGGGTCTCTTCGCCCTGCTGACGCTGGGCATCTTCTTCATGGCGATCGTTCGGCCGACCGGGCCCGAGGGGATCTACAACGAGATCCGGCTGGCGGCTGGCTTCGACCGCTATCAGGCGGCGATGAACGAGGGCGACCGCCTCTACAGCACGGCGGTAGCCGAGTTCAAGGTGAACGGAAAAGACGCCGAGGTGCGCATCGCGGCCTACCGGATGCTGGCCGAGGGGGCCGAACGGTTCGAGCTCGCCCGCACCGAGTCGGAGGGGTTCTACGAGAACCAGCGGGCCCAGATCCGGCTGGCGGAGCTCTACTTCGTCTGGGCGCGGGAGCTCCACGAGGAGGGCAACGCCCCCTGGTATCGCGGCGATGACGAGGCGACGCTCCGCCAGGGCCGGGCGATGGTGGACCAGGCGCTGGCGCTGCCCCACATCCGCGGCGATCAGCGCGTCCGGATCGAGAAGCTGGGCACGCAAATCGACCGTGCGCTGACGCCGTGGCCGATCCTGTGAGCCCCGTGTCCGCCGATGCCCGCCGCGCCGCGCTGCTGACGTGTCTGTGGCTGGCGGCGGCCGTTCTGCTGGGCGGGCTCGACCTGCCGGCGTTTGGCTACGGCGCCTTCCGGTTCTCGCTGTTCGGGGTGGTGAGCGGCCTGCTGGGGATCATCTATGTCTTCGCGCTCAGCAGCCGGGGCGTGCTGTGGCGGGGAACCGGCTGGCTCCAGCCGCTCTTGCTCGTCTACTGGGTGGCCGCGACGGCGATGATGTTCCGCGTGCTCCTGCCGCCGCCGGGCCTGCTGCAGGCGGTGCTGGCGGTGACGGCGGCGGTGGCGGCGGGCATCATCGCCGGGCGCAACGATCGCGACGGCGCGGCGGTGTGGCTGGGAGTGGTGGCGGTCGCGCTGGCGGTGCTGCGGTTCGCGCTGGTGCCGGCATTCTCCGCCCGGTCGGACCTCCCCAACTGGGGCCCGTTCAAGATCGGCGCGGCGTCGAACGCGTTTCGCGATCTGTTCGTCTCGTATGCGCCCGAGCGGCCCGCCGCGCAGGCGCTTCACTTCGCGGCGCTGGTGTGCTTCGCGCTGGGGTTATGGGCGCAGTGGGACGCGAGTGAGCGCGCCTCCACGACCGGTGCTCAGACCGGGCCATGAAACTTTCCAGCTTTCAAGCCATCGTGCGCGTGCTCAACGACGCAAACGTTCCGTTTATTATCGTGGGTGGGCTCGCCGTGAATGCCCACGGATACGGCCGTTATACGGGGGACGTGGAGCTGGTGATCAAACTGGATCCGCAGGCGATTCGCGGCGCGTTCGAGGCGCTGGCATCGCTCGGCTATCGACCCCGCGTACCGGTGACGGCGGAAGGCTTCAGTGATCCGGACCAGCGCGCCAGTTGGATCGCGGATAAAGGGATGACAATCCTCGGTTTCCTCAGTGATACCCACCGCGAGACTCCGATCGGTATGCTCGTGGCTGATCCATTCGATTTCGACGAGGAGCACCGGGAGGCCCTCGTCGAAGAGGCGGCACCCGGAGCAAGCGTCCGAATCCTTCGGCTCGTTGCGCTCCTGAAACTCAAGCAGGAAGCTGGGCGCCCGCAGGATCTCGCCGACATCGCCGTATTGAAACAGATGCATGAGGCAGCTGTCGATGCCTGACGAAGCCGACTGGAGCGCCGCAACTTGGGAAGGCAACCGTCGCCGGCAACACCAGGAATTCCTGGCCCTTCCGTTTCAGGAAAAGCTTGCGATCATTGAACAGCTAGGGGAAGTGGCCGAGTACTTCGCCGCGCGCCGCCGGGTGCGGGGTGGTCTCGGAAGCAGTTCAACGCCACGGGGTTCGAATTCAACGGGGAGTCCGGATGAAAACGCTCTATCTGGTTGACATGCTTCTCATCGAGGAGCGCAGCGCGACGGTACTGGTCGAGGCGGAGAGTGAAGACGCCGCTCGCGAGACCGCTCTCACTCGAACACCTGAAGACACCTACAATTGCCTGGATTGTGAGAGTGAGGTTCGAGTAGAGATCGTATCATCCGAGGCTGTCGAAGCGACGACCGAATGGGGAGACTATGAGATGCGGTCGCTTCTGCGCATCGGATCCGACGGCACAATTGGGCGTCCGCTCGGTCGCCATGACTGAGTCATCCCTTAAAGAGAGTGTCCGAGTGCCACTCGAGGAGCGTGGGGTCCGGGCGATTTCTGGCAGCGCCCGGCAGCGCCAGACCGGCCCGGTCGAAAGTTGAGTAGTATTCTCCATCGTCATAATCCTGCTTGAGCCTCGTGCTCACTCGAAGCCGTAGGTCGGGGTCAACGGTCACATAGCCCTCGTCGAAGAGGGCATGGATATCCCTCCGAAGCAGCAAACCGTTCTTTGGGTCATGTGTCCCTCCTTGGGACACGGGCATGATATGGGCGGCCTCCAAAACGGGAAGCGCCTTTTCTCTCGTTACCGCGCAGCGTCTCCCGTAGGCGTCGAGAACAAAAAACTGGAACCCTCCCTGCCCCAGTCGGCGCCGGGACCAGCCCTCCGTCCACCGAACCTCGTCTCCGACTCTCCCAACAACCTGACCCGGTAGTGATCGTTTGACGGCCTCCCATATTTCACGGCCAGGTGAGCTTTCGATGTCGTAGTTCTTTCCCTGTTGGATATGTCGAGAAAAATTGTCCGGCACAGGAATCCATTCTTCCTCGTTCAGGAAGAATGGCTTTATAAGAATAATGCATCCGATGACATAATCTTCGTGGGGATTGGGCGGGGACTTGCGGTACTTTTCGATCCGGGCGCGCATTTCAGGCAACGAAGTCGCACCGTTCTTTTCGCGGAAGGCTTCCCATGCCCGAGACGTAGGGAGCGCGCTGAAGTGGGCGAAGAAACCGCCGCCGACGATGAAGTTCAGCGGCGCGTGGAGTTTGAAGAGGAACGGCTCGCCCGGCTCGAGGGCGGCGAATCGGCGGCCACCGCCCGGCTGCCAGAAATTGACTTCATCCACGCCCGGTTGCCGGCGCAGGTATTCGAACCATTTATCGTCAGTTATCGCGATTCGAAGGTTCAACGAGGAAATCATAGGATCACGATCGAGTCAGGGCAACACGTTCAGTCTCCGATGGCGACGAGCTCGCCGGCCTTCTGTACCACCGGCATGCTGGCCTGACCGTAGTTGGACAGCACGATGACGGTCTCGGGGCGGTCGAGCCCGATCTGGAGCACCGCGCTGATGCCGGGGAAGCCGCCGGTGTGGCCCACCACGCGGCCGCCGTCCCAGAAGCCGAAACCAAAGCCGTACTCGGGCGAGTTGAGCGCGGGCTTGGGGGTCGTCATGAGGCGGGTCGTCTCGGGGGACAGGAGCCGGTGTTCCCGCAGCGCGTGGGCGAAGCGGAGGAGATCCGGCGCGGTCGAATAGCCGCCCCCGGCCGGCCCGCCGCGGACCACGTGCTCCAGGATATTGTTGCGCCAGCGGACGCCGCCGCCAGCCCCTTCGCCGGCGCGCTCGTAGCCGATCGCGAGGTTGGGCGTGACTTCGTCCATAGCATAGGAATCCGTGTCGGTCATCCCCGCGGGCGTGAAGACGTGGTCCCGGACGTAGTCGTAATACGACCCCCCCGTCACCTGCTCGACGATGGCCCCCAGCAGCAGGAACCCGGTGTTGCTGTAACGCCACTGGGCGCCGGGCGCAAACGCGAGCGAGTCGCCGCGGACGATCGGCTGG
Organism: Gemmatimonadota bacterium; assembly: GCA_046262555.1. Classification (GTDB taxonomy): domain Bacteria; phylum Gemmatimonadota; class Gemmatimonadetes; order JACCXV01; family JAHWKZ01; genus JBHENR01. Next base: position 8,695 of record JBHENR010000236.1, read on the forward strand.
TAGTCGTCGATCGCGCGGAACCGGGTGCGGGAGCTGCTCATGAACGCGTCGGTGAAGTAGCTCCCCAGCCCCGCCGTGTGGCTGAGGAGGTGCTGGACCTGCACCTGGCTCCCGACCGCGGGCCGGATCCACTCCGCGCCGAGGTACTTCCCGATCGGGTCGTCGAGGGCGAGCCGGCCCTGCTCCATCAGCTGGAGGATGGCGACGGCGGTAAACATCTTGTTCATCGATCCCAGGTTGAACTTGGTGTCGGGCGTGTTGGGGGCGTGAAAGCTCTTCTCGGCCTCGCCGTATGCCTCGTGAAGCAGCACGTTTGCGCCGTCGGCCACGAGGACGACGCCGGAGAATCGGTCAGCGGCGGCCAGGCCCTCCACGTACGTCTTCAGCCGCGCCGCGGCCTCGGCCGGGCTGGCGGCCGGGGGCTCGCGCAGCGCTTCCGGCGGGCGGCCCGGTCTCAGGCCCAGTCCCGCGAGGAGGTGGGGCGGCTCCGCCTCCGTCCGCAGGGTCATGCCCATCCAGCGGCCGTCGCCCCGGCTGCGGAGCGTGGCGCGGAGCTCGGTGGGCGAGACGACCTCGACGGCGAAGAGATCGAAGCCGCCGCTCTCGCCGGCCATCTGGCCCATCCTCCGGAGGTGCTCCTCCATCGAAAACGCGTCCCGCATGCGGGGAGCGAAGACCTTCTCGACGAGGCCCCGTCCCGCCGCGGGAGTGAACGTGGCGAAGACCGCCAGCACCTCGCCCAGCCGTTTCCCGACGGGGGTGTCCGGCGGCGCGATCGGCTGCACAGCGGCGGCCCGGGGGATGCCGGCGGTCTGGGCGGCGAGCGGGAGCGGGGCGGCGAACAGTGCCAGGGCAAGGGCGATCCAACGAGGCATGAGCGGTCTCCTTACTCGCCGGACTCTGACGGCGACGGTGGCGCGTCCGGCGGTTCCGGCCCGCGGATGAAACGCCGCACGATCACGTCGCGGCGTTCTCGCTGCAGCCGCTCGAAAACTTCCTGCTGCTCGGGTGTGAGCAGGGCCGCGATGGCCGCGTTGGTCGAATCGTGCAGGCCCTTCAGGCGCGGCTCCATCGAGCGCATCAGGGCCTCGGCCTTGCGCGACTGCTCCTCCATCAGGCTGTCGATCTGCGCCTGTTGCGCGGGCTCGAGATCGAGTTCCTCGCCGAAGGGGGCGTGCCGCATCCGGATCACCTCCCGCTTGGGCATCCCATCGTGCGGGAATGGCAGGGAGATGCGCTCGTCGTGGTGGCGGACGGCATGCTGGCGCCCATGCAGCAGATGCAGCGCGGCGATCCCCCCCAGCACGCCCGCTATGAAGACCGCGAGCAGGATGGCGAACGCGAGCAGGCGGTTGCGGTCACGGGGTTCGAGATCGAGCGTCATGGGGATGCCTCCAGGGTGATGGCGAGTTCTTCAACGGATGGCACGCGGCCGGCTTCCACCCAGGCGGTAACCGGGGCGGGGTAGCCGAGCGCTTCGGCGACGGTGGCGACGGGCGCCGCCACGCTCTCGGTGCGCGTGGCGAGGAGCGTGCCGGCGGCCAGCAGGGCGATCGTCGCGGCGGCGGCCAACGCGGGGCGCAGCCAGCCGGCGAGGTAGAGGACGGGGCTTCGTTCAGCTTGGCGCGCGGCGCGAGGGGCCTCTCGGTAACCGGAGAGGAACGGGGTCGCGCGGGCGGTGATCTGGCCCACCAGGCGCTCCCACCGGTCGCGGTCCCGCGACGGATCCAGCATCGTGAAATCCAGCTCCTCGTTCAGCTGTTCGTCGCCCATCCCTCGACCTCCTCGGCGTAGCGTCCGGCGAGCTGGGCGCGGAGCGCCTTACGCGCCTGATGCAGGTGGAAGCGGACCGTCCCGGCGGCCAGCCCGAGCCGGGTGGCGATCTCGCGGTGCCGCCAGCCGTCCACGTCATGCAGCAGCACCACCTCGCGCTGGGTCGCGGTCAATCGGTCGAGCGCCGCGAGGAGATGCCCGCGCAGGCCGGCGCGGGCGGCGTCGTGGAGGGGGGTGTCATGGCCGCCCGCGGTCGCGGCCTCATCCAATGGAGCGGTCGCGCGCACCGTCCGCGCCCGGACCAGGTTCAGCGCCCGGTTGCGGACGATCTCGAACAACCAGCCGGCGAAGCGGTCGGGCTCGCGGCAGTCGGCCAGCCGCTCCAGCGCGACGAGAAAGGCGTCCTGGCAGACCTCTTCGGCATCCTCCGGGACGCCGGTCCGGGCCAGGGCCACCGCATACGCCGAGCGCAGGTACCGCCGGACCAGCGCCTCGAAGGCGTCAGGCCGGCCGCTCCGCACGGCATGGATCAATTGCGCGTCGGATTCCGTCATCGTCATTATAGCGACACGCGACCTCGCCAAAGCGTTGGCCCGCGGCGCGCGGGGCCTTCTAGATTACGCTCCATGAAGCTCAATCGCGACGACATCGTGCTGGCGGCCGGCGTACGGACCGCATTCGGCTCCTTTGGCGGCAGTCTCAAAGACCTCTCCGCCAACGACTTGGGCGCCGTGGTGGCGAAGGCGGCGCTGGAGCGGTCCGGATTCGCCCCCGGCGACGTGGACCACGTCGTCTTCGGAAACGCTCTCCAGACCTCGTCCGATGCGATCTACTGCGCCCGTCACGTGGCGCTGAAGGCGGGGCTGCCGGAGACGACGCCGGCGGTCACGGTCAACCGGCTCTGCGGCTCCGGCTTCGAGGCGATCATCCAGGCGGCGCGGCAGATCCTGACGGGCGAGAGCCAGGTGGTGGTCGCCGGCGGCACCGAGAGCATGAGTCAGGCGCCCCACACCCTGCGCGGCGCGCGCTGGGGCATCCCGCTCGGCCAGTCGAAGCTGGGCGACTCCCTCTGGGAGTCGCTCTACGACCCGGTGGCCGGCTTCTCGATGGCCGAGACGGCCGAGAATCTGGCCGAGAAGTACGGACTCACGCGGGACGAGGTGGACGCCTTTGCCCACCAGAGCCAGCAGCGGACCCTGGCCGCCCGCGAGGCGGGCCGGTTCGGCGATGAAATCGTGCCGGTCGAGCTGCTGGTCAAGAAGAAGCACGTCATCTTCGAAGCCGACGAGCACCCACGGCCCGAGACGACGCCGGAGACCCTGGGAAAGCTCGCGCCTTACTTCAAGAAGGACGGCCTGGTGACCGCGGGGAATGCCTCCGGCATCGTGGATGGGGCCGCCGCGGTGATCGTGACGACGCTCTCGCGCGCATGGGCCACAGGCGCGCCGATCATCGGCCGGCTGCTGGGATGGGGCATCGCCGGGTGCGATCCCAAGATCATGGGGATCGGGCCCGCGCCCGCCACCCGTCGGGCGCTGGATGATCTGGGGTTCGGGGTCGACGACATGGACCTCTATGAGGTCAACGAAGCGTTCGCGCCGCAGGTGGTGGCCGTCATGAAGGAGCTGGGGCTCGACCCCGCCAGGCTGAACGTCAACGGGGGGGCCATCGCCATCGGCCACCCGCTTGCCGCGACCGGCACCCGCTGCACCATTACCCTCTGCTATGAGATGATGCGCCGCGGGGCCGCGCGCGGTTTCGCCTCGGCCTGCATCGGCGGCGGGCAGGGCGCCACGGTCGTCGTCGCGGCCCCCTGACGGACCCCGCCGTAGCGCTCCCGTTTCTCGACGAACACCGGATCGACGTGGCCGCGCCGCCGGAAGCGGTGTGGGGGGCGCTTGTCCCCACGCTCGAGACGGCGTTCAGTGGCCGGGGGACCGGCGTGTTGGACCACATCCTGGGGTGTCGCGACCGAGGGGAGCCCACGCTGCGGGGCTTTCACGTCGAACGGTCCGAGACGCCGCGGCTGCTCGCGCTGGCGGGCGAGCATCGCTTCGCGCGCTACCGGCTGACGTTTCACATTTCGCCCACCGACCCCGGCTCGATGCTGTGGGCCGTAACCCATGCGGTCTTTCCCGGTCTTCACGGCCGGCTGTACCGCGCACTGGTGGTGGGAAGCGGCGGCCACCGGATCGTCACGCGCCGGATTCTGCGCGCCATCGCGCGCCGGGCGGAGCGCACCGCTGGCGGGGCCCGGACGGCGGGCTAGCTTTCGCCGCGACACGGCGACCATCCATGGAGCAGGCCATTCGAGTGGAGGCTGCACGATGAGCGCGGAGCGAATCGAGACCGTCGGGGTGCTGGGCGCGGGGCTCATGGGTGGGGGGATCATCCAGGTCTGCGCCCAGGCGGGCTATCAGGTCATCGCCCGCGAAGTCGAGGAGAAGTACTGGCAGAAGGGGCTCGGCCGGATCGAAGGATTCCTCGGCAAGGCGGTCGAGAAGGGGAAGCTTGAGGCCGCCGACCGCGACGCCGCGCTCGGCCGGATCACCGGCACGACCGACCTCGAGGCCCTCGCCGAGTGCGATCTCGTGATCGAGGCGGTGGTCGAGGACATCGCCGTCAAGGACGCGATGTTTGGCACGCTCGACGGCCTCTGCCCGGTCCACACCATCTTCGCCAGCAACACCTCGTCGCTCACCGTCGTCGAGATGGCGGCCGCGACGCAGCGGCCCGATCGCGTCGTCGGGCTCCACTTCTTCAATCCCGTCCCGGTCATGAAGCTGGTCGAGGTGGTGCGGGCGATCACCACCGGCGAGGCGACGTTCCAGCGCGTCTGGGCATTCGCCGAGTCGCTCGGCAAGATCCCCATCGCCGCCAAGGACCGCTCCGGCTTCGTCGTCAATTATCTGCTGGTGCCATACCTGCTGGGCGCCGTGCGGGCGCTGGAGAGCGGCGTGGCCTCGATCGAGGACATCGACAAGGGGATGGTCTACGGCTGTGCCCACCCCATGGGCCCGTTGACGCTGCTCGACTTCGTCGGCATCGACACGACCTACCGGATCGCGGAGATCATGTTCGAGGAGTACAAGGAGCCGCTCTACGCCGCCCCGCCGCTGCTCCGCAAGATGCACCTGGCAGGGTACCACGGGCGGAAGTCGGGCAAGGGATTCTACGACTATAGTGGTAGCGAGCCCAAGCCGATGGAGCTGAATCTCTGATGGCCTACGCGTTCGACAATCTGCTGGTCGAGGTGGCGGACCGGATCGCCACCGTCACCATCCATCGCCCCCAGGTGCTGAACGCGCTCAACTCGGCCACCGAGAAGGAGCTGCAGGAGGTCATCCCGCGCCTCGCCGCCGACGGCGACGTGGGCGGCATCATCATCACGGGCGCGGGCGAGAAGGCGTTCGTGGCGGGGGCCGACATCGGCGAGCTGGCGGCTCTCGGCGCCACCCAGGGGAAGGAGTTCGCGTTCCAGGGGCAGACCACCTTCACCCGGATCGCGCAGTGCCCCAAGCCGGTCGTCGCGGCCGTCAATGGGTTCGCCCTGGGCGGCGGCTGCGAGCTGGCGATCGCCTGTCATCTCCGGGTGGCGAGCGAGACGGCCCGGTTCGGGCTGCCGGAGGTCAAGCTGGGCCTCATTCCCGGCCACGGCGGCACGCAGCGGCTGGCGCGCCTGATCGGCACCGGCCGGGCACTGGAGATGGTCCTGACCGGCCGCATGGTTGCGGCGGCGGAGGCGCACGCGTGGGGGCTGGTGAACGCAGTGGCCCCTCCGGCGGAGCTGCTCGGCGCGGCGCGGGCGCTGCTCGGGCAGATCATCGACAAGGGGCCGCTGGCGGTCCAGTACGCACTCGAGGCGACGTTGCGCGGAAACGACCTCGCCCACGACGACGGCCTCTACCTGGAGGCCACGCTCTTCGGCATGGCGTGCGGGACCGCCGACATGCGCGAGGGGACCGCCGCATTCCTCGAGAAGCGGGCCGCGCGCTTCACCGGGCAGTAGGCCCCGCCGCATGAGCCGCTGGGCCGTCGGCGCGTTCGTCCTCCTCACGCTCGCCTGGCTCGCCGCCACCGCGCTCTCGCACGTCATCCCCTACGGCTACTTCGTGGCCGGCGCCTTGATCTGGTGGGGTCTCCTGATGATGACGATCGCCACCGGCTACTACCTGATTCAGGAAGCGCCCGCGGCGCGCGTCAGCGGCTGGTTGCGGCGGGACCTCGCGGTGAACGGCGTGCTGCTGGTCGCCCTGTTGTTCACGATTCTCGATGGCACCACCGGCTTCCGGCAGCTCGGCCTGCGCGGGGCCGGCTGGATCGCGTTCGCCGTCGCCGCGCTTCACCCGCTGCTGGTGGACTGGCCCCACTGGAAGCATCACCAGCGCGACCCGGCGGGCAGCCCGGTGCCGCAGTACGTGCCGCCGGCATGCGTGTGGATCGATGGGATGCTGGCGCTCCTGGCGTTGGGAGGACTGGCGCTGCTGTAGCTTAAACCGTCCGTCACGGAACACCCCTCACGAAGCGGACCGGTTAAACCCGGGCACCAGGGGAACGGTTTGACCTCGAGGGGGCTGGGAAAGCATCGCATGTCCAACACGATCCTGGGGCTCGTTCTGCTGGGCAGCGCCTTGGCCACACTGGCCTGCGGCCAGGACGCCCCGCGCCACTTGACCGATCCCCAACCGATCGCTCCGCCGCCGGCCTTTCCCCCGGAGCCCCCCGCGGTCGACCCTGCCGCGATTGCCTTCATCCCGCGCTTCGAGCAGCGCCTGCCCGCACGGCCCCAGGGAATCGCCATCACGCCGGACGGTCGGAACGTGGTGGTGACGAGCTTCGAAACCGGTCTGGTCCAGTTGCGCGAGGCGGAGGGATATACGCTTCTCCGCGAGGAAGGAATCTTTAATGTTCGGGGACCCTGGGGCCTCGCGATCTCGCACGATGGTCGTATTGCGCTGGGGAGCTCAAGACCGGGGATACTTACGGCTTTCAGCCTTTCCGGGCTTGAGACCTTGTATCAGCTCTCCATTCGCACGCGAATGCTCATTCGTTCCGGTCGGGTCTTTTTCGGAAGTGGACATGTTTCCGGTCAATCGGTCGTCTTCCAGTTGACGGCCGATGGGACGATCGTGGCCCAATACCCTATTGGCAATGGGGACAATAACCGTTTCACATTGTCGATAGACGATCGGCTCGTCCTCGCCGTGGACGCGCTCAAGCGGCTGCACGTTCTCGACGCGCGGACGCTCGCTCCCGAGCGGGTGCTCCCGCTCGTCGTGAATTTTAGCATCTGGTTGGTCATCCCCCTGCGCGCGCCGAACAAGGTGCTCCTCCTCGGCGGCGACGAGAACGGCCCGGCCGGGTCGGTGGTGGATTACGTCACGGGAGATGTCGCTCCAACGCAGCTCTTGGCAGCCGATCCGAAATATCCGTGGCTGGAATATGGCTACGGCAATCCGTGGGTCTCAATCGGCAATGACATCACGGTGGTCACGACTCGCCAGGGATTCATTCTCGTCAATGAGCGCACCGGAAGACTCGAGCGACTTGAGATAAACGTTCCAACGTTGGACGAGGCGAACTGGTGTTGCGAAGTTGCCTATGACCTGCACCGCGATCGTCTGCTCGTCGTGAATGAGCGATTCGAATCCTTCACGCACATTTTCTATGGCCGCCTGATCGCCTACGACATTGTTCGGAACGGGCGGTAGGTCTCACCCCAGTCATGTCATCAGTGCGCCTGATCCTCGTTGTCTTGACCCTGCTTGCCGTCGCCTGTACCCAGGAATCACCGCGGCACCTGACCGATCCTCCACCCACGACCCCGCCAGACTTCCCGCCCCTTCCCGGCACCGCCGACCCCCACGGCATCGAGTTCATCCCGCGACTCGAGCTCGAGCGCCGGCCTCCCCGGCGCCCCCACGGCGTCGCGGTGACACCAGACGGACGCTTCGTGGTCGTGACGAGCTACGAGACGGGTATCGTCCAGGTGCGCGAGGCGGCGGGGTACACGCTGCTCCGGCAGGAGCAGCTGTTCAACAGCAGTGGTCCGTGGGGCGTCACGATTTCTCACGACAGCCAGACGGCGTTCGTGGGCGCCCGACCGGGATCCATTCGATCGTTCAGCGTGCCTCAGCTCGCGCTGCAGGATTTCACCGCGATTCGGGCCCGTATGCTGGTCCGTTCGGGCCGGGAGTATTTCGCCAGCAGCACCGGGGAGGGGGTCTTCAAGCTGGCCGCCGACGGTACGGTCCTGGCGAACTATCCCATGACCAATATGGACAACACCAAGCTGGCGCTGTCCATCGATGAGCGACTCGTCATCGCCCTGGACATCACCGATCAGATGCATGTGCTCGATGCGCGGACGCTCGCGCCGGTCCGTCTCATTCCCCTGGCGCTCCCGCACAGATCCTACCTGGTCATCCCCCTGCGGGGGGCGACCAAAGTGCTCCTGCTGGGCGCAATCGGTGAGAGCCCCGCGGGAACCGTCGTGGACTATGACACGGGCGAGGTGGGCCAAACGCAACAACTGACGCCGGATCCCCGTTATCCGTGGCTGGAATTCGGCCTCGGCAATCCATGGGTCTCTATCGGCCAGGATCTCACCGTGGTCACTAGCAGTGGGGGCTTCATTCTGGTGAATGAGCGAACCGGAAAGCTCGAGCGGCTCGTCGTCGATCTGCCGTCGTTAGAGGACGCCGGCGACTGCTGCGAGGTCGCCTACGACCTGCATCTCGATCGGTTGATCGTGGTGAATGAGCGCCGGACGCCGGGAGGGGTGGAGACCAGTCGCCTGATCGCCTATCAGATTGTTCGGAATAACCGATAGGCGCTAGGGATTCACGGCAATCTTCCGGACCGCTCCCCCGCCATCGAGAAAAAATACCGCAGGGGTGTGTGGCTTAGTCTTGCGAGAATTCTCTCAAAACGGTGTATCCTCGCACTTGGGGGGTCCATCGTATTGCGTCAAGCCTCCACAGAGGCCACCACCCCGCCCCCCTCCCGCACCCGCGCAAAGTACAGCAGCAGTAATCCCCCCAGAATCGTCCCGCCGCCGGCGGCCAGACGCCAGGTGATCTGCTCGCCCAAGACGAGCCAGCCGAGGAGAATGGCGACGATCGGATTCACATAGGTATAGGTGCCGACCTTGCTGCTCGTCATGTGGGTGGTGAGGTAGACGAAGGCGGTGAAGCCGATGATGGAGCCCGCTCCCGCGAGGTAGCCGACGGCGAGCCACGCCTGGCCGTTCCAGACGACGGGCTCGCCGCGCTCGAGCAGCAGGTGAATCAGTAGCATGCAGGGGCCGGCGAAGAGCGCCTCGAGCGCGGAGGCGGCGAACGGGTCCACGCCCCGCAGCCGGCGGCGGGAGAGGATGCCGCCCACCGCCCAGCAGAACGCGGCGGTGAGGACGGCCGCGATGCCGAGCCACGACGTCGGCGCGCCGGATTCGAACGGCCGGACGAGGAGCGCCACGCCGGCGAGGCTTATCGCCAGGCCCGCCCATCCCAGCGGCGACAGCCGCTCCCCCTGCCGGCCGCCCATCGCGAGGAGGGCGGCCCAGATCGGGTTGGTGACGACGAACAGCGCGGCCAGGCCGGAGTCGAGCGTCTTCTCCGAGACATTGAGCAGGCCGTTGCCGATGACCAGGAACAGCGCCGAGACGAGCGCTAGGTTGGCCAG
>JBHENR010000237.1:0-3379 GCA_046262555.1 Gemmatimonadota bacterium
CCCGTTCGTCATCGGGGCCAGGCTGTTCATGCTGGTGTCGCTGGGCGTCCTGCTGTATCTGATCCGTCGCGCCTGGCGCGGTCGAGCGGTGGCGGCATGACGCTCGGCGGATGGATCATGATGATCGTCGCCTGGGGCGCGATCCTCAGTCTCACGGCCTGGTGCATCGTCAAGGTCCTGCGTTCCGGCTGGAAGGATTAACCCCCCCGCCCAGGCATCTTCACCCGCGCCCGCCGGCGATCCGCGCCGCTTCCGGCGAGCGCGCCAGCCGCAGCATGGCCCAGGTACCGAGCGCGGGCCCGGGCGCCAGCGCGCCGAACGCCCACCCCCAGCCCACCCGCTCGACGAGCATGGGAACCAGCCAGATCGTGGCTCCGGTCAAGAGGAACCCGATCGCCAGCTGCAGGGTGAGCGCGGATCCTACGTAGCGCTGATCGGCGACCTCGGTCACGATGGTCGAGAACTGGGCCGAGTCCGACACCACCCAGAACCCCCACACGAGCCCTAGCAGCAGGACGATCCAGGGCGGGGCGCCGGCCAGGTGGCCGATGGCAAGCGCGCAGGTGCCCGAGATCACCATCGACAGCGCCGTCGTCCGCGTCCTCCCCCAGCGGTCGCCGAGGAGACCTCCGACCCAGCAGCCCAGCGCTCCCGCCGCGATCACCGCGAAGGCGGCGAATGCCGCTCCCCGGACCGGCGCCGGGTCGCCGTGGGACGAAAGCACGAAGGCGTAGAACGCGACGAACCACGCCCACATCGCGTAGAGCTCCCACATGTGCCCGAAGTACCCCAGCGACGCCAGCCGCACGCCACGCTCGGAGAACGCGCGGCGCGCCTGCCGCGGATCGAAACCGGCGCGGGGGAAGGGCCATGGGCCCTCCGATCCGGCGAGCTCCGCTACGACCCCGCCCAGCACGGTGAGCCCCGTGGTGGCCAGCACGACAAGCTGCCAGTCCACGCCCCCCAGTCCGTTGATCAGGTGCGGGGCGGCCGAGCCCAGCGTCAGCGCTCCGACGAGAATCCCGAGGCCGGTGCCGCGGCCGGCGCGGAACCAGGTCGCCATGGACTTGAGCGCCGGTGGATAGACGCCGGCGAGGAAGAACCCGGTCGCGAGCCGCAGCGGGATCGCGCTGCGGGGGCCGTCGGCGGCGAGCAGGAGCGCGTTGGCCATGGCTGCCCCGATGGCGCCCAGCAGGATCATCCGCCGCGGCGGCAGGATGTCGGGCAAAGTGAGGATGGCCGATGCCAGCGCCCCGGCCACGAAGCCGACCTGCACGGCAATGGTGAGCCAGGCGGCGGAGGAGCCCGAGAGCTGCCACGTCTCGGCGAGCTGCGGCAACGCGGCGGTGGCGGAGAACCATGTCGTCATCGCGAGCAGGACGGCCACGGCGAGGATGGAGAGCGCCCGCCAGCGGCCCTCCGGGTCGGGCTCGACCGGGGTCGCGGGCCTCAGTCCGCCCCGGCGAAGCGCTTGCCGCGCGGCCGCACGAACGCCTCGACGAAGTTGGCGAGGATCCGCCCCGCCTCCGGCGACGCATCGACCTCGGGCTGCCGCTCGAGCAGGTGCCGTCGTCGGGCCACGAAGTCGTGGGCGATCTCCTCGGTCACCTCGGGGTGGAACTGGACGCCGCGCACCCATGGGCCCAACGCGACCGCCTGCACCTCGGTGTGGGGATTGACGGCGAGCAGGGTCGCGTCGGGCGGCAAGAGCGCCACGTAGTCCTCGTGCGTGGTCTGCACGCGGAAGCGTTCCGGCAGGCCCGCGAACAGCGGGTCCTCGCGCCCCGAGGAGGTGAGCTCGACCTCGGTTGTGCCGATCTCCCAACCGCCGGGGTGGCGCTCGACCCGGCCGCCCAGCGCCTCGCAGATCGCCTGGTGCCCGTAGCAGACCCCGAGCAGCGGCACGTCGCGGGCCGCCACCTCGCGGATCCACTCGAGCAGGGACGCAGTCCAGGCCTCGGGATGCGCCACGGAGCCGCGCGCCCCGGTAACGATCCAGCCGTCCGCCTCACCCGGATCGGGCAGGTCCGCGCCAGCGCGGCGGACACCGGCGTTAGAATCGCCTTCCTGTGGGGCCACGAGCTCGTAGACGCGGCAGTCGACCTCGCCGCCCAGCGCGCGCGCGAACCAGGCGTCGTAGTCGCCGAAGCGCAGGATCATCTCGGGGAATGTGGAGCCGGGCTTCACGATGCCGACGCGCGGGGTCATGCGGGCGACTCCTCCCCGATCATCGAGCCGCCCCTCGCGAGCCGCAGCTGCCCGCACGCTCCCTCGATGTCGAGGCCGCGGCTGCGCCGGATCGTCACCGGCACCTTCGTGGCGCGCCGCAGCGCGTCCCGGAAGCGCTTGGTCTCGATCACGAGCGGACGGCGGAATTCGGCGCCGGGTACCGGGTTGTAGCGCATCAAGTTGATCTGAACCGAGAGACCCTCCACCGCGCGCGCCATCGCCGCCACGTCTGCGGTACGGTCGTTCACGCCGGGAAGGTGCAGGTACTCGAACGTCATCCGCTTCCCGGTCGCGGCGCACCACAGCCTGCAGGCCGCCAGCAGCTGCCGCAGGGGATAGCGTCGGTTGATGGGAACGATCCGGTCGCGCACCTCGTCGGTCGCCGCGTGCAGCGAAACGGCGAGCCGCACCTGCGGAAACTCCTTGCCAAGCGCGACGATCCGGTCTGGGAGACCGACCGTCGACACCGTGATCCGCCGCGCGCCGATATCGAAGTAGCGCTCGTCCACTAGCAGCTCGATGGCGGCCCGCAGGTTCGTCCAGTTGAGAAGTGGCTCGCCCATGCCCATGAACACCAGGTTGGCGCCGTGGCCGGCGGCCTCGCGGCTCTTCTGCAGGTGTCGCACCTGGTCGACGATCTCGCCCACGGTCAGGTTGCGCTTGTAGCCGAACATGCCGGTGGCGCAGAAGGCGCAGGCGAGGGCGCAGCCGGCCTGGCTCGAGACGCAGAACGTGTCCCGTCGCGGGGACGGGATCATGACCGATTCGACGGCCTCGCCGTCGATCAGCGACCACAGGTACTTGCAGGTCCCGTCCACCGACTCGCGGAGCTCCTCGAGGGCGATGGAGGGAAACCGGAACGCCGCCGCCAGCTCTTCGCGCAGCGCCGCGGGAAGGGCCGTCATGGCGTCCCACCCATGCACGCGCTGGCGGTAGACCGCGTCGACGATCTGCCGCACCCTGTACGCGGGTTGCCCGCGCGCCACCAGCCACTCCGACAGCGCGGCCTCGATGCGGCCCGGGCCGAGGCTCAGGAGCTCGCGGCGAGGGTCTAGCTCGGCGAGTCGCTCCAGCCGCCGGTCTCGCGTGGCATCGGGCGTCGCCGGCGGGGTGATCTCGAGCTTGCGCATGGGTTCAATCTACCCCCACC
>JBHENR010000238.1:0-14467 GCA_046262555.1 Gemmatimonadota bacterium
CTTCGGGGAGCGGCGCCATGCGCTCGGGGGCGCGGCCGTCTACTTCGGCCTGGCGGCCTCCTATTTCACCACGGTGCAGCTCGTCGGCGTCGTCGGCGGAGACTTTCCGGCCGCGCACATCGAGCTGCTCGCCGCGCACGGCCTCGACCTGGCCGGGCTCCAGACCGCGGCCGGCGAAACGTTCCGGTGGGGCGGGCGGTATGGCTTCGACTTCAACTCGCGCGAGACGACCTTCACCCATCTCAACGTCTTCGCGGATTTCGATCCGGTGATTCCGGCCCGCTTTCGTTCGACCGCGAATGTGTTTCTGGCCAACATCGCGCCGGCGCTCCAGCTGCGGGTGCTCGACCAGGTGGCCACGCCGGCGTTGACCGCGCTGGATACGATGAACTACTGGATCGAGCGCACGCCGGCTGCGTTGCGGGAGGTGCTGGCGCGCGTGCAGATCCTGCTCGTCAACGACGCCGAAACGCGCCAGCTGGCCGACGAGCACAATCTGCACGCCGCCGCCGGGAAGATCCTCGGGTGGGGCCCGGAGCTGCTGGTGGTGAAGAAGGGCGAGCACGGCGCGGTGACGTTCTCTTCCGAGGGTCTCTTCGCCGTGCCCGGGCTGCCGCTGGAGACGATCGTGGATCCGACCGGCGCGGGCGACGCCTTTGCCGGCGGATTCCTCGGCTACCTGGCGGCCACGGGCGATCGCTCCTCCGAGGCGCTGCGCCGCGCCACCATCTACGGGTCGGCGATGGGTTCGCTCTGCTGCGAGGCCTTCTCGACCGAGGGGCTGACGCATCGCACGGGGGAGGACATCGAGGCCCGGGTGGAAGTCTATCGCCGGCTGACCCAGTTCGAGCGGGTGCCGTTGCGCGCCGTGACTGAGCCCCGCGCCGGCGCGCCCGGGTACCGCCGCGCGGGGGTGGACCTCGTCGCCGCCGACCGGATCAAGGATCGGCTGCGGGGTCTCGTCGAAGCGACGTTCGGCCCGGAGGTGGTCGGGGGCCTCGGCGGGTTCGGCGGCTGCTTCGCCCTCGGCGCGGCCCTCGAGGCGGAGCCCGTCCTGGTGGCTTCGGCGGATGGGGTCGGCACCAAGGTGCTGGTCGCCCAGCGGGCGGGCCGGCACGACACGGTGGGAGAAGACCTCGTCAACCACTGCGTCAACGACCTGCTGGCGGCCGGGGCGCGGCCGCTCTTCTTTCTCGATTACCTCGCCGTGAATCAGCTGGAGGACGGGGTCGCCCTGGCGCTCGTCGAAGGGTTTGCGCGGGGGTGCCGGGCCAACGGGATCGCGCTGCTGGGCGGTGAGACAGCGGAGATGCCCGGCGTCTATGCGCCGGGCGGCTATGATCTTGCCGGCTTCATCGTCGGCATCGCGCCCCGGGCGCGGGTGGAGGGCCCGTCCCGGGTGCGGGTGGGGGACGTGGTCGTGGGCCTCGCGGCCAGCGGCCTCCACACCAATGGGTACTCGCTGGCGCGCCACATCGTCTTCGAGCAGGCTGGCCACGACCTGGCCGATGCGGTGCCGTGGGGGGGAGAGACGTGGGGTGAGGCGCTGCTGACGGTGCATCGTTCCTACCGCGAGGTGGTCGTGCCGCTGTTCGACGATCCGGCGCTCCGCGCCCGGGCCCACATCACCGGCGGCGGCTTCGAGGGAAACCTGCCCCGCGTGCTGCCGCAGGGGGTTGCCGCCGCGATCGAGCGCGGGGCGTGGCCCGTCCCCCCGGTGTTCCACGCCCTGCAGACGGCCGGCGGGGTAGCGACGGAGGAAATGCACCGCGTCTTCAACATGGGCGTCGGGTTCTGCCTCATCGTCGCCGCGGACGCTGCCAAACGGATCGCGGCGGCGTGCGAGGAACGGGGCGTTCCGGCGTGGTCGATCGGCCGGATCGTCGCCGGGGAAGGGGTGGTGTGGGTATGAGGGGGGGAGCTCGCGGGTGGAGCATCATACTGATTGCTTTGTGGCCCCTGGTTGGCGTGGCGCCCCGTCCGGCGGCCGCGCAGCAGGTCTCCGAGCGGCGCGTCCGGGCCGCTCTGGAGGACGTCGCGCGCGGGCTCGGCCAAGCGGTCGCCGGGGGCAGCCCGCTCACGGCTCCCGCCGCCACGACCGGCGGCCTGGGCCATTTTCATCTGGGCGCCTCAGGCGCGTTGACCCGGCTGGAGATCGAAGATCCCCAACGGGACAGCGGCACGTTGCGCTTCGTCCTGCCGGTGGGGACCGCCAACGCGGCCCTCGGCCTCTGGAAGGGATGGTCGCTCGCGCCGGGGATCAGCGGCACCGGAGCGCTCGACCTCATCGGGCGAGCCGGCCCGGTGGTGGCCCGGCAGGACTTGGCTGACAACGCCCTGTTGTTTGCGGCCGGTCTGCGGGTCGGCCTTCTCGGTGAAGGGACCGTGGCCCCGGCGGTCAGCGTCAGCGCCTTCCGCGCCTGGACCGAACGTCTCGAGTATGGCGATCCGGCCGGTGACGACGTCTCCTTCAGCGGCGAGGTGAGCACGGTGTCGCTGCGGGCGGACCTCTCCAAAGCATTGCTCTTCCTCACGCCCTATGCGGGCGCCGGCATCGATCGGACCCAGCTCGACGCCGCCTACCGCATCCCCCCCTCCAGCGGGTCCGACGGCCCGGAGATTCAGGGCCGGGTGGAACCATCAAGCACGCATCAGAAGTTCTATGCCGGGCTGCAGTTCGGCCTGCTCGCCCTGTCCGCCTCGGTCGAAATAGGCGTCTATGACGGGGGCGGCTTCGGAGCGGCCGGCCTGCGGCTGGGGTTCTGAGCCTCGGCGATCTGAAGTTTGGAGCCCTGATGGGTCGCGCCCTCGCCCTGGCCGAGCGCGGCGGGGGCGCCACGGCGCCCAACCCCATGGTGGGATGCGTGATCGCCGGTGCGACGGGAGACATCCTGGGCGAGGGGTGGCACGCGCGCGCCGGCGGACCGCATGCCGAGGTGGCCGCGCTGGCCGCGGCGGCCGCGGCCGGCCGCGACGTGCGGGGCGCCACCGCCGTCGTCACGCTCGAGCCCTGTGCCCATGAGGGGCAGACCCCACCCTGCGCCGAGCGGCTGCGGGGCGCGGGCATTGCCCGGGTCGTCTATGCCACCCCCGATCCGTGGACGGGCAAGGGCGGCGCCGATCGGTTGCGCGCGGCCGGCGTCGAGGTCGTCGACGGCGTGGGCGGCGCGGGGGCGCGGCGGCTCAACGAACCCTGGTTCCATTTCATCGCCACGGGCCGCCCCTTCATCCACGTCAAGGTCGCGCAGACGCTGAACGGCCGGGTCACGCGGGGGGCTGGGGAAGAGCGCTGGATAACGGGCGACGAGGCGCGCCAGGCGGTGCATCGCCTGCGACGTCGGCATCGCGCGATTCTGGTGGGCAGCGGAACCGTGCTCGCCGACGATCCCCTGCTCACGGTGCGGGAGTGGCCCCCCGCTGACCCCATCGAGGGAGATGCCGCCCCGGACGTCGGGTGGCCCGACGTGCAGCCGATTCGCATCGTGCTCGACTCGTCACTCCGCACGCCGCCAGGCTCGCGGTTGCTCGCGAGTGCCGCGCAGAACCCCGTCTGGCTCCTATGCGGGGACGACCTTCGCCCGGGCGCGGAGGACGCGCTGGTTGCCCGCGGCGCGGACGTCGTGCGCGTCGCCCGCGGCGGCCGGGGACTGGATCTGGGGGCCGCGCTCGAGGTGCTGGCCGCCCGCGACGTGACCGGGGTGCTCGTCGAGGCGGGCCCGACTCTCGCCGCGGCACTGCTCGCGGAGGGACTCGTCGATCGCTGGACGGCGTTCGTCTCACCCGACCGGGCGGAGGCCGCCGACGCGCAACCGCTGTTTCCGGACGCCGAGCCGTTCCTGGAACTGGATGCGGTCGAATGGACGCGGCATGGCCGGGACGCCGCAGTAACCGGTCGGCCCGCCCGCGCCTTCTAGGTCGGCCGTCCCGGCCCCCGCGAGCCCCCCGGCCATCGCTTCGCCAGGTCTCTACCTTTCCCGCATGTTCACCGGCCTCATCGAGACGATCGGTACGGTCGCAGCGGTCGCGCCGCTGGCCGGCGCCGGCCGGCGGCTGACGCTCGCCGCCCCCTGGGCGGGAGAGCTCGGGACCGGCGAATCGGTCGCCATCGACGGCGCCTGCCTGACGGTGGTCGAGCGAAACCCCGCCGGCTTTGCGGTCGAGGCGACCGGGGAGACCGTCGGCCGGACGATTCTTGGTGCGTACGAGACGGGCCGACGGGTCCACCTGGAGCGCGCGCTGGCGGTGGGCGGGCGCCTCGGCGGCCACTTCGTGCAGGGGCACATCGACGCCGTGGCGACGGTTCAGGCGATGGAACGCGAGGGGGAGAACCGGTACATTCATCTCGCGCTGCCGCCCGCCGGCGGGCCTCTCGTCGCCGCGCAGGGGTCGCTCGCGGTCAACGGCGTGAGCTTGACCGTGCTGACGCTCACCCCGGACGGGGTGCGCCTGATGATCATCCCGCACACCTGGAAGGCCACCACCATGGCGCGATGGAAAGTCGGCGATCGGGTGAATGTGGAATATGATCTGATCGCCCGTTACATCAATCATATCATCGAGATGCGTCCATGATCCAGCCGGTCGTGTTCACCCCCATCGATGAAGCGATCGCGGCGTTCGAACGGGGCGAGGTCCTGATTGTCGTAGATGACGAGGATCGCGAAAACGAGGGCGACTTCATCGTCGCGGCGGAACGCGCGACGGCCGAGACGATCAATTTCCTCGCCTGCGAGGGCCGGGGCCTGATCTGCGCTCCGCTGGCGCCCGAGCGCGCCGACGAGCTGGGGCTGCCGCTGATGGTGACCGACAACACCTCACTGTACGAGACAGCCTTCACCGTCTCGATCGACGCCCGCCGGGGGACGACGACGGGCATCAGCGCCGCCGACCGGGCGGCGACGGTCCGGGCGCTGGTGGACCCCGCCACCCGGCCGGGCGACCTGGCGCGTCCTGGCCATGTGTTTCCGCTGCGGGCCAAGGCGGGCGGCGTGCTCCGGCGCGCCGGCCACACCGAGGCGGCCGTCGAGCTGGCGCGGCTGGCGGGGCTGGCTCCGGTGGCGGTGCTCTGCGAGGTGGTGGACACCGACGGCACGATGGCCCGGCTGCCACGCCTGCTCGAAATCGGCCGGGCGCACGGCCTCAAGATCATCACGATCGAAGACCTGATCACCTACCGCCGGCGCACCGAGAAGCTGGTGGTGCGGCTGGCCGAAACGTCGCTGCCGACCGCGCGCGGAGACTTCCGTCTCATTCTCTACGGCACGACGATCAGCGACGAGCACCACGTCGCGCTGGTGAAGGGGGAGATCCAGGGAAAGGCGAACGTGCTGGTGCGGGTCCATTCCTCGTGCTTCACCGGGGATGTCCTGGGGAGCCTCCGCTGCGACTGCGGCCCGCAGCTGGATCAGGCGCTGCGCCAGGTCGAGGCGGAAGGCGAGGGCGCCGTCGTCTACATGCATCAGGAAGGGCGAGGAATCGGCCTGGTCAACAAGCTGCGGGCGTACATGCTGCAGGACGAGGGGCTCGACACGGTCGAGGCCAATGAGCATCTCGGTTTTCGCCCCGATCCGCGCGATTACGGCATCGGCTGTCAGATCCTCACCGACCTGGGCCTCACGTCGCTGCGCCTGCTGACCAACAATCCGCAGAAGCGCGCGGCGATCGAGGGGTACGGACTGACGATCACCGAGCACGTGCCGATCGAAACCACGCCGACGCGGCATAATGTGCGTTACTTGGATACGAAGCGGGACAAGCTCGGCCACCTGTTGCGGCATTAGGGGGGCGGCTGCTGAGCATGGCGAATCAGGGGTGGTGATGGGGACGGCGGGCGATGCAGTGGTCGGGGATGGGGCGGGGCTGCGGGTGGCGCTGGTGGTGGCCCGGTTCAATGGGGAGGTGACGGCAGAGCTGGCGGCGGGAGCGCGCAAGGCGCTGCTGGATGCGGGGGTCGAGGCGGCGGACATCGTCGAGCACACGGTGCCCGGGGCGTTCGAGCTGGCGCCGACGTGCCGCCAGGCGCTGGCGGCCGACCCGCAGCTCGACGCGGTGATCGCCCTGGGCGCGGTGATCCAGGGCGAGACGTCGCACTTCACTTTTCTGGCCCAGGCCGCCACGCAGGCGCTTCAGGCGCTCGCCAACGAAGTCCATGTGCCGCTCATCTGCGGCCTCCTGACGACCGAAACCCTCGTTCAGGCCGAGGCGCGGGCCGATCGGACGCGCGGGGACAAGGGAGGCGAGTCGGCCCGGGGGGCTCTCGCCCAGGTGGCGCTCTATGCCCGGTTGCGCGAGGCCCGTCACGCGGCGGTGCGCGGCTTCGCGCCCCAATGACGCGGCGTCACAAGGCGCGTCGCTGGGTGCTCCAGATCCTGTATGCCTGGGACCTGCAGGGCCAGCAGGGTGACCTGCGGGCCGAGGCGGCCGCCTTCTTCCTCCGGCGGCGCGTCGGGGAGACGGGACGTCGCTTCGCCGAACGGCTGATCGAGGCGGTCGCCGGGAACGGCCCCGCCATCGACGCGCACCTCACCGAGAACACGCCGGGCTGGGCGCTGGAGCGGCTGGGGGCCATCGACCGCAACATTCTGCGGATCGCGATCGCGGAATTTCTCTTCCTGGATGACGTGCCCTTCAAGGTCACGATCGACGAGGCGGTCACGCTGGCGGGGCGGTTCGGCGGGGACGACTCGCCCCGTTTCGTCAACGGCATCCTCGACGCGGTCGCCCACCGGCTCGATCTCATTCCGTCATGACCGCACGCCGCGGGCCGCGCTACGGCCTGGTGGCCGACGTGCACGCGAATCTCCAGGCGCTCGAGGCGGTTCTGGCCCAGCTCGACGAGGAGAGCGTGGACGCCATCTGGTGCCTGGGAGACGTAGTCGGTTACGGCGGAGATCCGGCGGCCTGCCTGGCGGCCATTCGCGACCGCTGCGCCGTCACCGTGCTCGGCAATCACGATCTGGCGGCCGCCGACCCGGTCGGCCGCAACCGGTTCAATGCCCAGGCTCGGGCGGCGATCGAGCGTCACGTCGAACTGCTCGATGCCACGGACATCGCCTGGCTGGCGGCGCTCCCCGCCACCGTGAGCGAGGGGGACGCGACGCTCACCCACAGCGGGCTCGCCGATCCGGCCGCCTTTACCTACGTCACGGACGCCAGGCTCGCGACCGTCGAGCTGGAGGCGCAGCGCACGCCGTGGGGGTTCTTCGGCCATACCCACGTGCCGGTCGCGTACGCCGCGCCCCCGGATGGGCCGGTCATCGCGATCCGTCTCTCCGAGGGGGAGCCGTTGTCGCTGGCCGGGCCAACGCGCTGGTTCCTCAATCCCGGCGCGGTCGGGCAGCCTCGGGATCGCGATCCCCGAGCCGCCTACGCCATTCTCGACATCGGGGCGGAAACCTACGTGCAGCGGCGCGTCCCCTATGACATCGCGGCCGCGCAGGAGTCGATCCGGCGCCGGGGACTGCCCCTCATCGAGGCCGACCGGCTCGCGGTGGGACGATGAGCGCGCCGGCACCGACGACCGCGCCGTGGGATCGTTTCTGGTCGGCCAAGGGGGATCTGAGCCAGGTCTACCCGTCGAGCCCGCTCGTGCTCGAGACGATGCGCCGCCACCTTCCCGCGGGTGCCCCCCGCGTGCTGGAGATCGGGGCCGGAACGGGGCGCGACACGGCCGCGCTGGCGGAAGGCGGCGCCCGCGCCGTGGCGCTGGACGCAACGCCGGCGGCCCTGCGCTTGATCGCACGCGCGGCGCCGGCGCTGCGCGGGCGGGGGATCGTCGGCGGCGACGCGCTTCAGCTGCCGTTTCCCGACCGCACCTTCGACGCCGTCTTTCACCAGGGGGTGCTGGAGCACTTCCGGGATCCGGCGGGATTCCTGGCCGAGAACTTTCGCGTGACCGCGCCGGGAGGGTTACTGGTGGTGGATGTGCCCCAGACCTGGCACCCGTGGACGCTGCTGAAGCGGATCGCCCTGCGGCTGGATCGCTGGTTCGCCGGCTGGGAGACCGAGTACACGATCGGGGAGCTCGAGCGACTGGTGCGCGGCGCGGGCTACGAGGTGACCGGGTCGTATGGCGACTGGATGGTTCCCAGCCTCGCGTACCGGCTGCTGCGCGAGGGGGGAAAGGCCGCCGGCGTGACGCTGCCGCTCCATCCGCCCGGATTCGCGCCTGCGCGTCGGCTGCGGCAGGCGGTCCGCGACCGGCTGCTGGCGCCCCGCGCGATGCGACATCTGGCGCACACGATCGGCGTCGTGGCCCGCCGTCCACCGTGGTCCTAGGTTGCGGATTCTCGTCATCAACTGGCAGGACTGGACGCATCCATTCGCCGGCGGCGCAGAGTTTCATCTGCGCGAGGTGTTCGCCCGGCTGGCCGGCCGGGGACACCAGGTGGATCTGCTGTGTACCCGCTACCGGGGAGCCGCGAGTGAGGAACAGCTGGCGGGAATCCGGGTCATCCGCCGCGGGCGGGCCTATCCGCTCTTCAATTACGTTGTTCCCGCCGTCTATCGACGCGAACTGCGCCGCCATCGCTACGACGTCATCGTGGACGACATCAACAAGGTGCCGTTCTTCGTTCCGCTGTTCGCCGATCCGCCCGTGGTCGCGCTGGTCCACCATTTCTTCGGGGCCACGGTGTTTCAGGAGACCAACCCCGTGTTCGGCGGCTACGTGTGGTTGAGTGAGCAGCCGGTGGCGCGCGTCTACCGCCGCTGCCGCTTCATCTCGGTGTCGCCGTCCACCACGGACGACCTGGTCGAGCGCGGGATACCCGCCAACCGGATCGCCATGATCCCGAACGGCCTGCCGGTTGTCCCCGAATCCATCCTGGCGGAACCCAAAGCGGTGGCCCCTCTCTTTGTCTACCTCGGCCGGCTCAAGCGGTACAAGCGGATCGAGCTCATTCTGGAGGCGTTCGCGCGGGTCGCGTCACGGTATCCGGCCGCGCGCGTCGTCATCGCCGGCGATGGCGACTACCGGAGCGCGCTGGAGCGTCACGCGGCGGCGCTCGGGCTCGGCGAGGGGGTTGCCTTCCCGGGCTGGATCGGGGATGGCGCCAAGTGGCGGCTGCTGCGGCAGGCCTGGGCGGTCTGCTACACCAGTCCCCGGGAGGGATGGGGGATCTCGAGCCTCGAAGCCCAGCGGGTGGGAACGATCGCAATCGTCAGTGATGCCCCGGGCCTGCGCGACACGGTGGTCGATGGCGTGACCGGGCGGCTGGTGCCCCACGGCGATGTCGGCGCGCTCGCCCTCGCCCTGGAGGAATCCATCGAGCAACCGGCGCGCCGGGCGGGGTGGGAGCACGCCGCTGTCGGACGCGCGCGCGGGTTTTCCTGGGAGACGGCCGCAACGGCAACGCTCGGTGTCCTGGAGTCCGCCGTGGCGGAACGCGCGCGATGACCGGCTCGGTGGATCCGCTGTCGACCTGGCGTGATGATTTCGTCCTTGCCATTCCGGCGTTCGACGAAGTCGAGAACATGGAGCCGCTCTTCGCCGCCCTGACCGAGACGTGGCAACGACACCGCCTCGGCGGCGAGGTGGTGCTGGTGGACGACGGCTCGACCGACGGCACCGCGGCGGCGGCGGCCGCCGCCGCGACCGCCTTCCCGGCGCCCGTACGGATCGCCCGCCACGCGGTCAATCGAGGCAAGACCGAGGCGCTGGTGACCGCCGGGTCTGCTTCCGGCCGCACCTGGCTGGTGCTGTTCGACGCCGATCTGCAGCACTCGGCCGAGGAAATCCCGCGGTTCCTCGCCCGGCTCGCCGACGGCTACGATATCGTCACCGGCTGGAAGCAGGGCCGCTACGACAAGCGGCTCGTCTCGGGCGTCTACAACTGGCTCTCCCGCCGCCTGTTCCGCGTCCCGGTCCACGACCTCAATTCCATGAAGGCGTTCCGGCGCACGATTCTCGACGTCATCCCTCTGCGTCACGACTGGCACCGCTTCTTCGTCGTGCTGGCGCATGATCGCGGCTACCGGGTCGGGGAGATCCCCATTACCCTCTATCCCCGGCTGCGCGGCGAGGCCAAGTACTCCGGCGCCGGACGCATCCTCATCGGCACGCTCGACCTTCTGGCGGTGAAGACCTTGACCTCGTTCCTGCGGAAACCGCTGGTCTTCTTCGGGACGCTCGGCGCGCTGCTCACGGGCAGCGGCGTCATCATCGGATTGATCAGTCTCTACTACCGCTTCGCCCTCGCCCAGGGCTATCGGCCGCTCCTCTACCTGGTGACGCTCCTCATCGTTCTGGGCGTCCTGCTCTTTGCGCTCGGCATCATCGCCGAGGCGATCGTGCACGTGCGCGATCGGATCGAGCACCTCGAGCGGCGGCTGTTCGAGCGGCCGGACGGGCCGGGAGCGGGGGAGTGACGCCGGTCCGCTGGGCGATCGCGGGGGCGGTCGTTTCGCTCGGCATGGCGCTCCTCCTGTTCGATCTCACGGTCTTCACCGGCGGAGATAATGCGGTCTATTATTCCCTCGCCGAGGCGCTGGCGACGGGCCGCGGCTATGTCAACATCATCTCGCCGACGGCCCCTCCCCACACCGTGTACCCTCCGGGCTTCCCTGGGTTGCTCGTCCCCTTCTACTGGATCTTCGGGGGCTCCCTCTATGGACTGAAGCTCGAATCCTGGGTGGCCGGCGGGGTCGTCCTGTGGGCGATCTATACCCTCGCCCGCCGCGATCCCGCGCAACCGGAGTGGAGCGCTCCGGCGGCGGTCTGGGTGGTGGGACTCTATCCGGTCTTTCTGATCTACACCCACTGGGTGCTGTCCGACATGACGTTCCTCGCCGCCGTGCTGGTGGCGCTCGTCGTGCTGCAGCGGGCGGACTGGGTGGAAGGCCCAGATGTTACGCGGGCGACTCGCGATCGCTGGCAGGGCTGGTGGATGGCCGGCTGCCTGGTCGCGCTGCTCGCCTTCTACGTGCGGACGGCCGGCGTCACGCTGCTGGCCGCGACGGTCGCCTGGGCGCTGATGACCCGACGCTGGCGGCGCGCGGCCGTGGCCACGGCCTGTTTCGCTCTCGGAGCCGCCCCCTGGCTGATCTGGAGCGCGCAACGGCCCCCCGAAACCGGCAGCTACATGCAGCAGATCTCCTCGGTCGACCGGCTCAACCCCGAGGCGCCGAAGGTTTCCAAGTATGAGCTCATCCCCCGCATCATCGACACGCTAAAGGAGTACGCCGGGCAGGAGTTCCCGCAAATGTTCTGGGGCACCACTCCGGCGCCGCTGGCCGCCGTCGTGTTCGGCGGCCTGCTGGGGGGGGTGGCGCTCGGGCTGGGCGTCTGGACGCTGGTGCGCGGCCGGGGCCTTGTGGTCGGCGACCTGTACGTCCTGCTGACGCTCGGCCTGCTGGCCGTCTGGCCCTGGACGGGAGATCGTTTCTTTCTCACGGTCGCACCGCTGCTTTGGCTGTACTGCCTGGCCGGCCTCGATCGAGCCGCGCGCGGCTTGACGGGATCCGCGCGTCCGGCGCAGGTCGCCGTGGCGCTGGTGGCGGCCGGACTGTTCGTCGGGGCGGCGCGCCAGCTTCCCGCCCGACTCGAGGTCACACGGGCGCAGCTGGCCGGGGACGAGCTCGTCGGCTATGCCCCCTTCTGGTCGGATTACCTGTCTGTGTCGCGCTGGATCGGCGAGATCGCCCCCGAGGCGATCGTGGCGGCCCGCAAGCCGTCGCTGGCGTGGTACTGGAGTGGACGGCCGAGTCTGGTGTTTCCCTTCCATGGGGACCCGGTGCGCACGTGGGCGTGGTTCCGGCAGCATCGCATCACCCACATCATTCTGGACCCCCGCACCGCCGAGTTTCTGGCGCCCACGCTCACCCCCCATCTCGACGAGCTCGAGATCGTCCAGACCGGGCCGTCGCGCGTGGTCTTCGTCGCCCGCGTGCTGCCGGAGCCCTGAGTGCGGCTGCTGCACGTGGTCACCGCCTGGCCGCGCGACCCGGACGACATCATCACGCCCTGGCTGGTCGCCCTAGGGGACCGGCTGGCGGCACGGGGTCACGTCGTCGACGTGCTGGCGCCAGCGTACCGGGGACAGGGGGGTGGCGCGTCACAGGGGCTCACGGTGCGCCGATTCCGCTATGCGCCCGCGCAGTGGGAGCGCCTGACCCATGAGGAGGCGACGCCTGACCGGCTGGATCGCGACCGCCGCTGGGCGCTGCTGCTGCCCGGCTACGTGATGAGCGGCGTGGCCTCCGCCTGGCGCCTTGGCCGCCGCTTCCGTTACGACGCGGTCCACGTCCACTGGGCGATCCCGCACGGGGCCGCCGGATGGGCGGCCGCGGCCGGCGCACGCGCGGCCGGCGCGCCGGGGGCGCTGGTCACGACGTTCTACGGTGCCGAGCTGCGATGGGCCGAGCGGCGCTTCCGGCCGGCCGTCGCCTTTCTGCGGTGGTACTGCCGGCGCTCGCACCTGGTCGCCATCTCCGAGAGCACCCGCGCCGCGCTGGCCCCCTACACCGCCCGCCCGGTAGAGGTCATTCCCTACGGCGTTCCACTGCCCGAGGCTCCGCCCAGCGGCGAGCGGGCGCTCGCCGAGCCGACGCTTCTCTTCGTCGGTCGCCTGGTCGCCCGCAAGGGGGTCGATCGTCTGCTCGAGGCCCTCGCCACACTGGCCGGACGCCGCTGGCGGCTCGAGGTGGTGGGGTTCGGCCCCGACCGGGACGCGCTCGAGCGCCAGGCCGCGGCGCTCGGCCTGGCGGAGCGCGTGGCGTTCCTCGGCCGCGTCCCCAACGCCGAGCTCGAAGCGGCCTATAGCCGGGCCTATGGGTTCGTCCTGCCGGCCACGCTGGATGCGCGCGCGGACACCGAGGGCCTCGGAGTGGTGCTGCTCGAGGCGATGGCGTACGGCGTGCCGGTGGTGGCCACGCGGATGGGAGGCATCGTGGACATCGTCGAAGACGGCGTCAATGGCTGGCTGGTCGAGGATTCGGTGCCCGCACTCGCCGCGGGCGTCGCGCGCCTGCTCGATAATCCCGATCAGGCTCGAGGGATGGGGAAGCGCGGTCGAGCCCGCGTGCGCGACGCGTTCGGATGGGATAGCATCGTGACGCGGCTGGAGGCGGTCTACGCCCGCGGCCCGGTCGATCCGGCCGGGGGTGACGCGTGACCGGCCCCGCCTCGTATTACGTCCGCCATCTGTCGAGCCCGGCGTACCGCGCCTCGCGCGCGCGGCGGGCGGCGCTGATCCATGCCGTCTGCGCCCAGTACCTGGCGAGCGCGCGGCACGTCGCCGACCTGGGGGCCGGAACCGGCCTGATCCGCCGCGAGCTGGAGCGGCTCGCCGGCCGCTCGATCGTGGGATTCGAAATCGACCCGGCGTTTCTCGAGGAGCGCGACCGGATGGCCATCGCCGATCTCGAAAACCTGCCGGTGCGCGGCGGGGCGCTCGATTTCGGGATCGCCAACCACGTCTACGAGCACGTCGAACACCTCGATCGATTCTTCGCCGAGATGGCGCGCGCGCTGGCGCCCGCGGGCCGGATCTATTTGACGGCGGGGAGTCGGTTCGCGCTGATCGAGCCGCATTACCGCTTGCCGACGCTCTCCTGGTGGCCCCGACCCGTCGCCACCCGTCTGGTGCGGTGGAGCGGCCGCGGCGAGCACTACGACGACATCCGATTCACCACCCATCGGCGGCTTTCCGCGGCGGCCCGACGCTCCGGCCTGGTGCTCGAGGACGTCACCGATCGGGTGCTGACGGCCGAGATCGCCAGATACGAGGGCGCGGCGGGTCGCCTGGTGGGGCGGGCCGCCCGGGTCCTGCCGGCGCGCCTGCGCCGCGGGCTGCTCCGCTGGGCGTCGCCCCAATGGTTTTTCTTCGTTCGCCACGCCGGGGCCCGATGAGTCGCGGGCGTCGGGGGGGCGGTCGCGGCCGCGGTCGTCACCAGGAAGTGAAGCCGACGCCTCCGCGCGCCGCGCGCGCCGCGCCCGCCGACGCACCCGCCGCCGGGTCGCGCCGCATCCGGTGGATCGTGCTGGGCGCGATGACCCTCGCCACCCTGATGTTCTTCGCCTCGTTCGTCACCGACCGGGGGGCGATGCTCTTCGGCACCGACATGCTGTCGCAGGCGTATCAGTCGCGCGCCTTCGCGGTGCAGGAGGTCCGCGCGGGTCACGGCCTGCCGCAGTGGAATCCGTACGTCTATGGCGGGCTGCCGTATCTCTCGATCCTGCCGTATCCGGTGTATTATCCGACCTCGCTGCTGTACTTCGTGATTCCGCTCCACCGCGCGATCGGCTGGGCGTTCGTGTGCCACTTCCTGCTGGCGGGAGTCCTCGGCTACGCCCTCGCCCGGGAGCTCAAGCTGGCCCCCGGCCCCGCAGCGGTGACGGGTGTCGCCTACATGTTCAGCGGCTATCTCGTCAGCCACCTCTATGCGGGCCAGGACGGCCGCATGTTCGCCATGACCTGGACGCCGGCGCTGTTCCTCTGCGCCGAGCGCGCCATCCGCCGCCGGCGGG
>JBHENR010000239.1:0-7191 GCA_046262555.1 Gemmatimonadota bacterium
AGCAGGTCTGGACTTGCAGTTCCCGCGTCAGGTCCAGGTCCGGACGGTAGCCGACCAGCGCCAGGATGCGGTCGGCCGTGACGGTGTGGGGTTCGCCGCCGTCGGCGACGAGTATGTCGTGGCCGGTGGCGCTCCGGCGCAACTCGAGGATCCGGGCTCCTGACAGGCGCGAGAGCCAGCGAGTTCCGGCCGCGGCATGCGCATTGGCGGCGCGCGCGATCCGGCCCCGTTCCCGCAGCGGGTCGGCCGTGATCTCAGCGACCGGCCGGGGACCCTCGGCGCGCGTGAGCCACGTCACCCGCGTCCCGGGAACACGCTCGGCGAGCTCCCCCAGCCAGACGAGGGCCGTCGCGGCAGAGTGACCGGCGCCGACGACCAGGGTATGCCGCCCCGCGAACCGGGCCCGGTCACGCGACGGGATGTCGGGCAGCCGCCAGTCGATGTCCGGCTCAGCCAGCCGCTCCCCGACCGCGGGGCTGCCGCCCGGGCCGAGCCAGTTGTGCTGGCCGTACGTCCCGGTCGCATCCACCACCACCGCCGCCGAGCCGGCGCGCTCGCCCCGCGCATCGCGCAGCAGCAGCCGGAAGGGGAGGTTCCGCCGGGCCTTGGCGGCGCCGCGTTCGCCCTTGCGGAGCCCCTCGCGAGCGACCGCGACCACCTCGGTCTCGAGGTGCACCCGGCCGGTGAGCGCCGCCGTCGTCGCGAGGGGTTCGAGTACGTCCGTGACGTACTCGGCGCCGGTCAGCAGGGCGTCGCTCGTCCGCCTCGCGTCGATCGGCGCTGCGGGAAGATTCATCGCCAGCGGAGAAAACATCCCGACGTGGCCCCAGGCGAGCACGTTCTCGCCGAGTCGGCCGCGTTCGAACAGGTGGGCGTCCCAGCCCTCGGCGCGCGCCCGCGCCAGGCATGCCAGGCCGATGGGGCCGCCACCAAGAATCGCCATCGTGGTCATGTCACTCCCCGCTTGCCCACCCTCTGATGGGCGACTACGCTTGCCCCGTGGCCGCCGAATCCACTCCTCTGCGCGTGCTCGGGTTTGCCGGCAGCCTGCGCGCCGGCTCGTACAATCGCGCCCTGCTGCGCGCCGCGCAGGAACTCGCCCCCCCCGGACTGACGATCACGCTGTTTGATCTGGCGCCGATCCCGCTCTATAACGGGGATGTCGAGGCCGTGGGCGATCCCGAGCCGGTTGCCGCCTTCAAGCAGGCGATCGCGGCCGCCGACGCGCTGTTGATGGTCACACCGGAATACAACTACGGTATCCCGGGGGTGCTCAAGAATGCGCTCGACCGGGCATCACGGCCACCCCGGGGCACCCCGTTGGCGGACAAACCGGTGGCCCTCATGGGCGCCAGTCAGGGCAGTGGCGGGACGGCGCGGGCCCAGCTGCAGCTGCGCCAGAACCTGGTGTTCACGGGGACGCTGGCGCTGCTGAAGCCGGAGGTGCTGGTCGCCCGGGCCCAGGACAAGTTCGACGCCGATGGCGCGCTCACTGACGCCGACACCCGACGGTACGTCGGCCAGTTGCTGGAAGCCCTCGCCGCCTGGACGGAGCGCCTCCGGCCACCCGGCTCATAGGGGTCCGGCGACGGTTCGGACGGACCGCCTGGGCCATCCTCGGCGAGGCGCGATCCGATAATCTCACCGGGGAGGCCGCCAAGGTGGCCTACTATTTCTTCCTTTCGCTCTGGCCGCTGCTGCTCGGCGTGCTCGCCTTTACCGGACTCGTCGGCGGCGAGCCGGCCTTTGCCTGGATCATGAACTGGCTGGAGGCGGTGGTGCCGGGTGATCTCGCGACCCTGCTCGCCCGCTTCGTCCGCGAAATCACCGCCGACGAGCGGCCCGACATGCTCTCGCTGGGGATCGTGCTGACGCTGTGGTCGGGGTCGGGAATCTTTGCGGCGCTGGCCGATGGGCTCAATGTGATCTGCGACGTCACGGAGGGGCGGCCCTGGTGGCGCAAGCGCCTCGTCGCGCTGGGGATGCTGGTCGGCGCCTCGCTGCTGCTGACCGGCGGAGCGGCGGCGATCCTCGCCGGCGGATCGATCATCTCGTCGCTCGGCCTGGGGGCGGCGTGGAATGTCGCCAGGTGGCCGGTGGCTTTCCTGTTGCTGGTCGTGCTCGCCGGGCTGCTGTACGTCTTCCTGCCGAATCGGACGCCGCGCTTCGCGGGTCGTCCGCTCGCCATCGGCGCGCTGGTGGGGGCGCTGCTCTGGGTGCTCGTGACGTCGGGCTTTCGACTCTATGTGGCGCACTGGGGCAGTTACAGCCAGACCTATGGCTTCGTGGGGGCGATCATCGTGCTGCTGCTGTGGCTCTACCTCACCGCCCTGGCGCTCCTCTTCGGCGGCGAGGTGGCCGCCTCGCTGGAGCAGGGGATCCACCGGCGGGCCCGCACGTGAGCCGGGCCTGGCTGGCCCGGGGATTGGGGGTGGTCTGGCTCGCCACGGCCGCCGGCACCGCGGCCAGCGGCACCGCGGCCAGCGGCACCGCGGTTGCGCAGGAGCGGCGGCCGGACGTGAGCGGCATGGCGTGGATCTCCGACAGCCTGCTCCTGGCGGTCCACGACGCCAAGAACCCCGACGAGCTCGACTGGCCGCGCGTCAGCCTGCTCCGTCTGCCGCGATCCTCCGATGGCATGGCCTGGCAGCCGGTCGAGCTGGCGTGGCCGGCGCCGCTGGGGCCGAGCAGCGACCTGGAGAGCGTCGCCCGGATCCCCGGCACCGGGCTCCTCCTGCTCGCCGAGAGCGGCGAGGAGGTGGAGGGCGACCGTCAGCATCGCCGCATCTTTCTGGTCGAGTGGTGCGGTGGGAGGCTCGTGCTCCGGGCGGTGGCGCCCTGGCCGGCGCCGGTCGTGAACGTCGAGGGCACCGCGGTGGCGCGGGTGGGCGAGCGTCTGGTCTTCCTCTATGCCGAGCGGGCCCAGGGCGCATCGGCAACCGCGCTGCGCTGGGCGGCGCTCACGCTGGACCCGCTCGGTTTCGGCGCCTTTCGCGAGATCGTGTTGCCGGCGGCGGCGGCGGTCGCTCCGCGGGCGCGCCCGGTCAGCGCCCTCGAGGTGGATGGGGCGGGTCGCCTCTACGTCGCCACCGCGACCGATCCGGATGATGACAACGGCCCGTTTCGGAGCGGCGTCTGGCGGATCGGCCGGATCGCACCGGCTCCCGATGCCGCCGAGGGCGCGGCCATTAAGCTGGACGGCGTCCCCGAGCGGCTGGCGACGCTGGACGGCCTGAAGGTCGAGGGGATCGCGGTGCGCGACCTGCCGGGAGGCGGGATCGAGATCGTCGTCGGCACCGACGACGAGAACTACGGCGGCGTCATCCGGCTGTTACCGGGCCCTTGAGGCCGACGCCGAGGCCGCTCCCTCGTTCCGCGCCGCAAGGCTAGGAGACGCAGGGGACAGTGCCTGGCCGGGTCGAAATCGAGAGCGTGGTCCCGTTCCAGTTTGCGTTAACGACCGTATTCTCCGTGACCGTGAACGTGATGTTTTCCGTGTCCAGCCCCACCCCGCCCCGGCCCGCGGAAACGCTGACGTCGGCTGTGTTCCCTGGGAAAATAAGGCTCGTCCGGCAGCGCTCCGCACCCGCGCTCAACTGATTCGACGGGCCAATCGTTTCGTTTGCCGACGTCGTCCAGAGATGGATCGGGAGTGCCTCGCTGGAGGCGTTCCGCATCGAGATCGACACTTTGCAATGCGCTTCGTTCGGACCGAAATTGCAGGACTCCTCGTCGTCGACCAGGGTAGGGCCATCCTCCCCGCATTCGAGCGCCATCAAAAAAGGAGTGATGAACAGCAGGATCAGGTACCGGGCCGCTACCGGCCATGTCAGGTTCATGGGGCAGCCTCCTGAAGTGAGTAGTGACACGTGGGAGCGACGCCAGCTCCCGGGCATGCGAACAATATCCAACGTAAAACAGTTGCAATACGCTTGCAATCGCGACCCCCCGTCAGCGGCTGGACGGCCTGAAGGCGGAGAGGATCACCTGCCGCGCCGCATCAGGACCGCTCGATAGACCGCTTCCGTCCGTTCCACGATCCGGGCGATGTCGAAATCACGCACCCGCTCGCGCGCGGCCGCCGCCAGCCGGGCGGCGAGCGCGGGGTCGTCGAGCAGGCGGTCGACCGCCGCGGCCAGCGCGGCCGCATCGCCGATGGGCGCCAGGAGGCCGGTCCGCTCCTGGTCGATCATCTCCGGAATGCCGCCGGCGGCGGTGGCGGCGACGGGCACGCCGGCCGCCATCGCGTCGAGAATGCTCGAGCCCAGCCCTTCGGTTTTGGACGACAGCACGAACACGTCGGCCCCCGGCAGGTGGGTCCGTGCGGCGGGAACGAACCCGAGGTAGTGAACCCGCGCGGAGAGGCCCCGGCGCGCGACCTCCGTGCGAATCTCCTCCAGCTGGCTGCCTCCCCCGCACACGATCCATTGCGGCATGCGTTCTCGCGGGCGAAGCGCCGCGGCGGCCGCCAGGAGCGTGGGGTGATCCTTCGGATCGATCAGATTGGCGATGGTGACGATCAGCGGAGAGCCCGGCTCCGCGCCGACGCGCTCGCAGAGCGACGGCTGCGGCGCCGGCGCGGAGGCATCGCCCGCCGCGTCGGGCAGCACGACCCCGCTGTACACCACCTCGATCCGCTCGGGGGCCACGCCGGCACGGATCAGCCGGTCGCGCGCCCGCCGGCTCACCGCGATCAGGTGGTCAGGACCCTGGGCGTATTTCCAGCGCGACGCGAGTCCCGGCCGAATGGGGAACTCCACCCGCCGGTGGCCAACGATGGCTGGCCGCGGGCGGACGCAGCGGGCGGCGAGCGCGGCGGTGGCCACGCTGTGCGAATCGTGGGTGGCGACGAGGTCGGGCCGCAGGCGGCGCAGCCAGTGCGCGAGTTCCCCGATCGCCAGCGGATTCACCTCGCCGCGGAAGCGCATGTCCACCACCACGAAGCCCGCTTCCCGCGCCCGCTCGCCCAGCATGCTGTTGGGCCGCGTGACGAGCCACTGCGCATGACCCCGCGAGCGCAGGCCCCGCAACAGCTCCCACACTTGATTCTGGCCGCCGCCCCACCCGCGCTGGAAGTCGCAGTGGACGATCCTGAGCGGCGCCGTCGTCACGGCGCCCCCGCCCCCATCGCCCGCGGCCGCGCCCCCCGCAGCCAGGCGCGCCGCACGGCGGCGGGATCAAGCGTGAATGGGGAAGCCGGGTGCGACACCCGCCGGCTAGGCCGGCAGATCGGCGAACTGGAGCTCGAAGAGCTGACTGTAACGGCCCCCCCGCGCGAGCAGCTCGGAGTGCGTTCCCTGCTCGACCACCCGGCCCCGTTCGATGACCACGATGCGATTGGCGCGCTGCACCGTCGAGAGGCGGTGGGCGATGACGATGGCGGTGCGGTTCTCCATCATCCGCGAGATCGCCTGCTGGACCAGCAGCTCACTCTCCGTGTCCAGCGCCGAGGTGGCTTCGTCAAAGATGAGAATCGGCGGATTCTTGTAGATCGCGCGCGCGATGGCGATGCGCTGCCGCTGGCCTCCGGAGAGCCGGACACCACGCTCGCCGAGCGGCGTGTCCCAGCCGTCGGGGAGGGCCTCGATGAAGTCGAGCGCGTTGGCTGCCCGCGCGGCGGCCTCGAGCCGCGTCAGGTCCGGTTCGAGGCCGTAGGCCACGTTGCCCGCCACCGTATCGTGGAACAGGATGACCTCCTGGGTCACGATGCCCAGCTGGGCCCGCAGGTCGCTCAGCTTGAGGGACCGCAGATCCACGCCGTCGAACAGGATGCGACCGGCCTGGGGATCGTAGAACCGAGGGAGGAGGTCCACCAGCGTGGACTTGCCGCCGCCCGACGGGCCCACCAGGGCGAGGACTTCGCCCTTCTTGACCGTGAACGACACGTCGTGCACCACCGGGCCGTCGCGGTCCTCGTAGGCGAACGAGACGTCCTGATACT
The DNA here is from genome assembly GCA_046262555.1 of Gemmatimonadota bacterium. GTDB lineage: Bacteria > Gemmatimonadota > Gemmatimonadetes > JACCXV01 > JAHWKZ01 > JBHENR01. The sequence continues at coordinate 5,942 of JBHENR010000239.1, forward strand.
CGATCGCCCCCGCGAACGCCTCGATTCGCACCGGCCGCGCCGCCTCGGCCACCTCGGGCTGGGTGTCGAGAATGGCGAAGATCCGCTCGCACGCGGCCAGCGCGGGCTGCACGTCCTCATTCAGTTTGGAGAGATACTTGATCGGGCTCGACAGCTTGAGCGCCGCGACCAGGAATACGAAGAACGTCTCGGGCTCGAGCGTGCCGGCCACGAGGATCATCCGCCCGCCGGTGTAGAGGATGAGCACGACCGCCCCCGCCAGCAGGAACTCCGAAACCGGCGAGGCGAGCATGGCGTACTTCTTGGCGCGCAGAACATTGCGCGAGTATGCCAGATTGTCGCGGCCGAACCGATCGCTCTCGAACGCCTCGGCGCCGAAAGCCTTGACGATGCGAATCCCGGCGATGTTCTCCTGCAGCGCGCTCGTGACGTCGCCGAATTTCCGCAGCCGTTCGCGATTGACGTGCCGCAGCTTGCGGGCGATCACCACCGTGATCCAGGTGATCGGCGGCATGACGGCCATCGCCAGCAGGGTCAGCTGCCAGGAGATCGCCACCAGGATCAGGAGCGTGACGATCGTCTCCAGCATGTGCTGGGTGACCCGGTAGAGCCCGCTGGAGATGGCATCCTTGAGCATCTGGACGTCGTTGGCCATGATGGACAGAAGCTGTCCGGCGCGGGTCCGCTGGTAGTAGCGGAACGACATGTGCTGCAGGTGCTGAAACACCATGTTTCGCATGTCGCGCAACGCCCGCTCGAGCACCACGTGCGGCAGATACTGCTGCAGATAGTTGAGCACCGCCTTGACGAAGTAGATGCCGAGGATCAGCAGGCAGACATTGCGCAGCGTGCCGAGCGGGGTCGGCTCGGCCAGCCAGGTAAAGAGGTCCTGGCGCACGAACTGCTCGGCGCGCTCCAATGGGCTCTGCGGCGAAACCGGTGCGGTTGAAAGGGAGGGCGTGCGGCCGAACAACGCCTGGAGGAAGGGGATCAGAATGACGATCGAGAAGCCGTCGATCAGCGCGAAAACCGTCATCAGGACGAAGGACAGCCCCAGCAGCGCCCGGTGGGGCCGCAGGTAGCCGAGGAGCCGGATATAGGTGCGCATGCCTCGCGAAAGATAGTAGACTCCGCCCGCCAGAACCCCTCGACCCTTCCACGCGACGAGGTCCCATGCAGGAGATTCTCCCCGGTGTTTTCCACTGGTCCGCGCACCATGAAAAGATCAAGTCGGACGTCCACTCCTACTT
>JBHENR010000240.1:0-4448 GCA_046262555.1 Gemmatimonadota bacterium
GACGACCCCCAGGATCCAGACGTTGCCGGAGGCGTTGGACCACCAGTACTGGCCGCCCGCTTGCGCGCCCTGCGCGTCCGCACTGGAGACCGCGATCGACCGCAGCTCATACGCGCTGCTCGCCGCGAGCTGAATGGCGAAGTGCCCGTCGGCCTCGCCATCTGGCGATCCGGTGGCTCCCTTGCTGACGACATCGGCATCCACGCCGATCCAGGCGGCGTCCATGGCTACCTGGGCGGTCTGAACCGCCGGCGCCACCGTGAACGGCACCGCCGCGCGGATGGTGTGGCCGCCCGCCGGCCAGTTGGTGAAGGCCCGTACCTCGTAGTTGCCGGCGGCCAGACCCTGGTACTGGAGCGTCCCCTGCGGCTGCGGCTGTCCGGCCGGGGCCCCCGATGTCGTCGACCCGTCGGTCCAGTGCCACTCGCCGTAGCTCTCCGGAGCCGCGCCCTGGGGGGCGATGGCGATCCAGTCCGGCGTGCCGGGGAAGCCGTAGAACGTCACCGTGATCGGCTGGCCCTCGGCGTACGCGGTGCGGTCGGTGGCCATCGTACCGGTGAAAGGCAGCTCCGCCTGCTGTCCCGTCACATTGGGCAGGAAGCCGGGCGGGATCTGCACCACCTGCCGCAGCGGCTCGCCGCCGCCGATGCCCGCCTCGACGGTGAAGTATTCACCCGAGCGGAACGTGCCATAGTCGTTGGCGTAGAGATCGAACGGCCCGTAATGCGCCTGGAAGCTCCCGAGCGACGCGGCGTGGGTGGAGTTCAGCAGGTTGGCCCCCTGCGCCACGCCGAGCATCCAGTAGCCGGGGTTCTGCGAATGCCACGTGCCCTTGCCACCGAGCGGATTGCCGTTGGCGTCGGAGCCATAGACGGTGATGTACTTCAGCTCGAACGGATAGTTGTAATCGAGGTAGAACCGGAAGTGGCCGTCGGGCGTGCCGTCCGGCGTGCCTGACGCCCACTGGCCGACGGCGTCCGCATCCATCCCCACGAAGTCCGCGCTGTAGCTGAGCATGAGATCCCGCGGCCCGCCGCCCTGCACCGTGAACGGGTAGCTGGTGCGAATCGCGTGGCCGCCATTCGGCCAGTCGATGAAAACGCGCACTTCATAGTTGCCCGTCGGCAGGCCGGCAAAGGAGAGGCTGCCCGCGCTGCGGGGAGCCCCCGCCGGCGCGCCGCTGGTGTTCGAGCCGTCTGTCCAGTGCCACTCGCCGTACGATTCCGCCGCAGCCCCCGCCGGAGCGATGGCGATCCAGTCGTTGGTCGTGGGGAAGCCGGCGAAGTTGACCGTAATCGCCTCGCCCTCGGCGTAGGCGTCGCGATCGGTCCGGACCGAGCCGGCAAAGACCGGCGGCGGCGGCGCCTCAGGACCCTCGCCGTAGCGATAGGCCGTCGTCGCCCGCGAGGAGGCATCCCAGAAGATGTAACCCCCCTCGAAATCACTGCGGCGTCCGCCAGCGGCGTCGTACTCGTCGCTGACGGGGAAGCCGAGCCACGAGCCGCTCCCACCCATGCCGTAGTACAGCACCGAAATGTCGCCATGCACCTCGTACGCTTGCATCGCCCGGCTGCCGTTGCGATGCCAGACGATGAGGCCGGTCGCGCCGGTGAAGCTGGCGAACGTCCCCGTGGTACCCTGCGGGGATGTGGTGGCTTCCCGTTCGTCGGAACTGGGACAGCCGAGGAACCCGCCCTCGCCGCCCAGACTCTGCCACTTGTCGAAGATGCCCGTCCCGATCGTCCGGCCGCAGGCGTTGCCGGCGACTGGGGGTGACGGGGTGGCGGCGGGGAAGAAGAAGCTCCCGCTCCAGCTGCCGTAGTCGCTGCTCTGGACCCCATTGCGCTGGCTGCCCCGATAGCTGCTCTCGCCGGCCCGGATCTCGATCGTTACTCTTCCACCGCTGGCGAACGTGATCAGGCCGACATGGACGGCGGCGGTGCAGACCGAGGTGTCGTCGGTGTAGACGTCGGTGCCCCAGACGCTGCCACCCGCCCCGCCCGGCGGACAGGCATAGTCGAAGCGCTGGCCGTTCTGGCCGCGATGGTCGGTGGCATTGGTGGCCCAGGTAGCCGGCGGAGGGGGCGGCGTCGCCGCGCCCACAGTGAGACGCCAGGTCCACCCGCTGTTGATCCCCGGGCACTCTCCGGTGCCGTCAATCACGCCACCCGACCGGATCGTCCCCTCGAGGTTACAAAGATTGTTGTCGCTGCTGGACACGCGGCGGTTGCGGACCCGGTCGCCCAGCCGGGTCATCTCCTCGACCGTGGTGACGCGCTCGCCGTTGGGACCGAGGTACCAGGCGTCGAAGACATCGGTCGCGCCACGGCGCGTCCACCCGCCACGCCAGCCCCCCTGGCTCTCCCACTGCCAGGCGGACGGGAAGTCCGCCGGCAGCGACGTGAAGACGTCGGCCGCCCGCACCGTAATGGGAGCCGTCGCGCGGGCGGTGTGTGCGCCCGTGGGCCAGTCGACGAAGACGCGGAACTCGTAGGTGCCTGGCGCCGGCGCGGTGTACGTAAGTGTTCCGTCGCGCCGCGGAGCGCTCGCCCCGCCCCCGGCGGTGCTGGATCCGTCCGTCCACTTCCACTCGCCATAACTTTCCGGCGCGGCGCCCGCCGGCGCGAGCGCGATCCAGTCGTTGGTGCCGGGGAAGCCGGAGAACGTCAGCGTGATCGGCTGCCCCGCGATATAGGTCGCGCTGTCCGTCCGCAGCGTGCCCGCGAACGTCGGCGGCGGTGGGGGCGGCGGCGGCGTGCCGTCATCGCGGATGATTTCCACTTCATCGAGATGGAAATAGGCGGTCTCGGTGAGCCGCAACATCACGTAGCGCGCCGAGCGGCCGCGCAGGTCGACGACCAGCGGGCGGCCATCGGCGCCCCCGAACGTGGTCCCGTTGTGCGCATAGGCCAGCTGCCAATTGCTTCCGTCCGCCGAGAGATGAACCTGCACGGTGCGCGAGCGCTCGGCGCAGCAATCCAGCCGATTGTAGAGACGGACCTCGCGCAGCGGGACGAGCTGACCCAGGTCGGTCCGCCACCAGGGGTTCGCCTCACTGGCCGTGTGGAAGCCGAAGCCGCCGTTCTTGACGCCGTCGAGCGCGCCCTTGGCGTCTTCGCTCGGATCGGCCGTGCCCGAAAACTCGGAGACACTGCTCTGGGTGACCGGCCCTCCGCCGGCGACCGGCGGCGCGCCGCCAGCGCCGGAGAATACGTAGCTGCCGCCCCAGGTACCGTAGTTGGCGCTCTGGACGCCGTTCCTCAGGCTTCCCGTGTAGCTGCTCTGGCCGGGCCGGATCTCGACGGTAACCGTCCCGCCGCTGGCGAAGGTGATGAGGCCGGCATGGACGGCGGCGGTGCAGACCGAGGTGTCGTCGGTGTAGACATCGGTGCCCCAGACGCTTCCCCCGCCTCCGCCGGAGGGGCAGGCATAGGAGAATCGCTGCCCGACCTTGCCGCGGTGATCCGCCGCATTGGTTGCCCAGGTCGTGGCGGTCGCCCCGGGTGTCACGACGCCCGTGACGGGGGGCAGCCCGCCCCCGGTCACGGGTGGCGGTCCGGCGGCGCCGGCCTGGACGACCTGGGCCACGGCCTGGCTTCCGCTCATCCCCATCTCGACGACGAAATTCTGGCCCGGCGTGAAGTAGCCCGAGTCGCCCGCGTAGAGGTCGATCGTGAGCGGGCCGTTGAATGTCCCCAGCCTGGCCACGTGGCGGGCGTTGAGATTCATGTTGTTGTAGAGGGCGGCAAGCAGCCAGTAGGACGCGTTCTGCGTGTGCCACCCCTGACCGCCGCTGGGATTCCCGCTGGCGTCGGAGCTGTAGAGCGCGAGATGCGTCACGTCCTGCCAGAACGAGAAGGTGGTCTGAACGCGGAAGTGGGCGTCGGGCGAGCCGTCGGGCCGCGCTTCGCCGCCCTTATTTACGACGTCGGCGTCCTTGCCCACCCAGGTAACCTGAAACGCCGCCAGCCGGGAGGGCGCCGTGCCGCCCGCGGGCGGCGTGACCGGAGGCATCGTGACCGGCGGCGAAACCGGCGCCCTCACGCCCGGCGGCATGGTGACGGGCGGCGGCGCGAGCGGGGGCCGGACACCGCCCGGGACTCCCGGTGTAGCGATCGGCGGCGGCGTGAGCGGGGGCCGCCCGCCGGGGGGAATCGCGCCGGGCACCTGACCGAGCGGCGGCCGCACGAGCGGTGGCACGCCGCCCGGCATGGGCGGCGGCAGCTGGCGCGGAATCGGGATCGTCCCCCCGATCACGGGTCCCGCCGGCTGCCCGGCGAGGGGCGGCGGCGTCATGCCGGTGGGGCCGCCCCGCGGTGGCTGTGGCACGCGCGGAGGCAGAGGGAGGAGCGGCGCGTTGCCACCTGCGCCGCCCGCCGCCGCCGGCGGCATCCCGGCCAGCGGACCAAACGCGGTGGGCGCGATCCGGAACGTCGCCGTCTCCCCGC
>JBHENR010000241.1:0-5325 GCA_046262555.1 Gemmatimonadota bacterium
GCCAAGCAGTGGGCGCCTGATCAGCCGGACGCCGTCGCGTTCCTCGTGGAGCAGGACGCTGACGGCTTCCGCGCGCGCGAGGAGTTCTTCGCGTTGCTGTCTGAGCACTTCGGTGTGAACGAGCCGGTGGAGGGGATGGTCCTGATGCGGACCCGCCGCGGCGGCCGGCCCGACGGCGCGCTGGCCGACGGGCCGGGAAAGCTCTGCGCCGCGCTGGGGGTGACCCTGGCGCAGAACCAGCTGGATCTCACCCGGCCACCGCTGTGGATCGAACCCGATCAGTCCCCTGCCGATATTGTCTGGACGCGGCGCATCGGCATCACGGCGGGGGCGGACCGCTACTGGCGCGCCGTTATCAAGGGGTCGCCCTTCGTGTCGCGGTCGCCGCTCAATCGCGAAGCCACCGCCGCGCCGCGGCCGGCGCTGGCCTGATGGGCGGGTTCGTCGATCACGTGCAGCTCCTGCCGATGCCCTACGTCGCGGGCCGGCGACAGCCTGATGGCGCCCAGCGGCCGGGAGGGTTGGGCATGGCGACGCTGGCCGACCGGCTGGCCGCGCGCGGCTGGACGGCGCGGATCGAGGACTTCAGCTATGACAAGCCCATGTCCGAGGCGCGGCTGGTCGAGGCGTTCGCCCGCGGTCTCGGTGACGGGGTGCTTTCGGCCCGCGATCGGCAGCGCTTCCCGATCGTGCTCAGCCGCGCGAGCGTGGCGGCTGTCGGTGTGGCCGACGCGCTGGGGCCCGACACGGGCATCGTCTGGGTCAGCCCGGCGGCGGACTACCGGACCCCGGGCTGGCTTCGCCGTCCGCCGGTGGACCGCACCGCGCTGGCCCTGGTGACGGGCCGCGCCTCCCGCGACCGGATGGCGGTGGCGCCGCGCCAGGTGCCGGCGGCGCAGGTGATTCTTGTGGGCGGCACCGCCAGCGCGCCGGACGAAGCCCGCGCCTTTGCCGCCGATGGCGGCCGGACGGTGCCGCCGGCGTCGCTGGACCAGCTGACGGAGGCGATCGCCGCGACCAGCGTGCGCCAGTGGTATCTGCATCTCGACGTCACCGCGCTCGCCGCCGCCGCGGCCCCCGCGGCCGATCCGCTCCCGGATGGGGATCCGACGACCGCGGACGCCGGGGGGGAGCCCGCCGGCCTCGACCCTGACGCCCTGGCGGCCGCCATCCGCGCCGCGTTTCCGCCCGATGCCCTGGCCGCCGTGACGCTCGCCCGCTACGACCTCAATCGCGATCCCGCGGGCGTCACGGCCGCCACGCTGGTCGCGCTCCTGGAGGCGACGCTCCTCGCGGCCGGCGGGGTGCCCAGCTCCACGACCGACGACGTGACGGCGCGGTGATGGATCTCTTCGAGCAGCAGGTTCGGGACCGGCTTGCGACCGCCGCCCCGCTGGCCGATCGCGTCCGCCCCCAGACGCTCGACGCCTTCGTCGGCCAGACGCACCTGGTCGGTTCCGGCGGCGTGCTGCGGCGGATGATCGAGGCCGACGAGCTGCACTCGCTCATCCTCTGGGGGCCGCCCGGCACCGGCAAGACGACGCTGGCGCGGATCGTCGCGCAGGCGACCGGGGCGCGCTTCGTCTGGTTCAGCGCGGTGACGATGGGGGTCAAGGACGTCAAGCAGGTGGTCGCCGAGGCGCGCGCCGCGCTCGGCGAGCGGGGCGTCCGGACGATCCTCTTCTGCGATGAGATCCACCGCTTCAACAAGGCCCAGCAGGACGCCTTCCTGCCCCACGTGGAGCAGGGCATCGTCACGCTGATCGGGGCCACCACCGAGAATCCCTCGTTTGAGGTCAACGCCGCGCTCCTCTCCCGGATGCGGGTGTACACGCTGCGGCCGCTCTTGCCGGAGGAGATCTCGGTGGTGCTCGAACGGGCGCTGGTGGACGCCGAGCGGGGGCTGGGCGCGCGGCACCTCACTCTCGAGCCGGAGGCGCTGGTGTTTCTCGCCGACACCGCCCAGGGGGACGCTCGGACGGGCCTCTCGACCCTGGAGCTGGCTGCGGCGCTGGCGCCGGAAGGGACGGCGCTGACCCGGACGATGCTGGAAGACGCGCTCCAGCAGAAGGCGATGCGGTACGACAAGGCGGGAGAAGAGCACTACAACATCATCTCGGCGCTTCACAAATCGTTGCGTGACTCGGATGTCCAGGCCGGGCTGTACTGGCTGGCGCGGATGCTGGAAGCGGGGGAGGACCCGCTCTACATCGCCCGGCGGCTGGTGCGGTTCGCGTCGGAGGACGTGGGGCTCGCCGACCCCGGCGCGCTGGCCCAGGCGCTCGCCGCCCAGCAGGCGGTCCATTTCGTCGGCATGCCCGAAGGGGCGCTCGCGCTGGCCCAGGCCGCCGTTTATCTCGCCGCGGCGCCGAAATCCAACGCCCTCTACGTGGGGTATGGCCGCGCCGCCGCCGACGCCCGCGCCACCGAGCGCGAGGGCGTCCCGCTCCACATCCGGAACGCCCCCACCGGCCTGATGCGGGAGCTCGGCTACGGGGCCGGATACGTCTATGCCCACGACGCGCCGGATGCCATCGTCGCGCAGGATCACCTGCCGGAGGCACTGGCGGGCCGCGTGTACTACGAGCCCACCGGCCGCGGCTTCGAGGCCGAGCTGGCCGCCCGGCTTGCCCGGCTGGCGGCCCGGCTGGCGGCGGCCCGGAACGCCTCGTGAGGCACAGCGTCCCCAGCCCGACCGTGCCGGAACGGGTGGTGCTGGCGGCGGTCGGCCTGCCGGCCACCGGCGACGCGGGGATCGCCTGGTCCGACGCGAGCCTGCTCAGCGAATTGCGGGCGCTGGCCGAGTCCGCCGGGGCCGAGGTCGTCGGCTCCGTCTTTCAGCGGCGCGAATCGCCCGACAAGACGTTCTTCTTCGGCCGCGGCAAGGCCGAGGAGTTGCGCGATGAGGTCGCGGCCACCAGCGCCGAGCTGGTCGTCTTCGACAACGACCTCTCGCCGGCGCAGGGGAAGAACCTGGAAGATCTCCTCGGCGTGCGCGTGCTCGACCGCTCCGAGCTCATCCTCGACATCTTCGCCGAGCGCGCCCGGAGCCGGGAGGCCAAGCTCCAAGTGGAGCTGGCCCAGCTGCAGTACCTGCTGCCGCGCCTCAAGCGGATGTGGACCCACCTCTCCCGCATCCGCGGCGGCATCGGGCTGCGGGGACCCGGCGAAACCCAGCTCGAGGTCGACCGGCGCTCGATCCGCGGCCGGATCGGCACGCTGAAGACCAAGCTGGGAGAGATCGAGGTGCGGCGGCACCTGCAGCGCACCGGCCGCAAGGACGACTGGAACGTGGCGCTGGTCGGCTATACCAACGTCGGCAAGTCCACCATCATGAACCGCCTGGCGGGCACCGCGCTGCAGGTGGAGAACCGCCTCTTCGCCACCCTCGACGCCACCACCCGGCGGGTGGAGCTGCCGGACGGCGAGGGTGTGCTCCTGACGGACACCGTGGGATTCATTCGCCACCTGCCGCACCACCTGGTGGCGTCGATTCGCGCCACGCTCGAGGAGGTGGTGCACGCCGACCTGCTGCTCCACGTCGTGGACGTCTCGGATCCCCAGCATAGCGCCCAGATGGCGGTGGTGCGCGAGGTCCTCGAGTCGCTCGGCGTGGGCGCCACCCCCGTGCTCCACGTCTTCAACAAGCTCGACCGCATCGAGCCGGCCGAGCGGGCGGGCCTCAGGGCGCGCCTGCTGGCGGAGTACGGCGATGCGGTGGTGGCATCAGCGATCGAGGCGCGCGGCCTGATCGCGCTGACGGAGGCGCTGACGGCGTTCGTCCGGGCCGGTTCGGTGCGGGTGCGGGTGACGCTGCCGCTCGAGAGTTCGCGCGCGCTTGCCCGCCTCCACGCCCTCGGCCAGGTCGTCTCCAGCCGTTACACCGACGACGCGATCGAGGTCGAGTGGCAGGGCCGCTCGGCGGTCGTCGCGCGGCTGCAGCAGGAGGGCGTGGACGTGGAATCGTCTGCGTAGCCCTACCGTGTACTGCTACGGCGCGGGCCGCGTTGGCCTGGCGGTGGCGCGGCTGGCGCGCGCGCGGGGTGTTGCGGTGGCCGGGTTGTGGAATCCCCATCCCCTCCGGCCCGAGCGTGCGGCGCTCGCCGAGGGGCACGTCGTGTCGATCACCGCGCGGCCGCTCGCCATGGCCACGGACCTGTGGCTGCTGACCGTGCCGGACCACGCCATCGCCGACGTGGCCGCCGCGCTGGCGGATCAGTCGACGCTGCCGCGCGCCGCCGCGCACTGCGCGGGGGCGCATCCCGCGACGCTCCTTGCCCGACTCGCCGCGGCGGGAGTGGCGTGCGGCTCGTGGCACCCCGCGATGACGTTTCGCGGCGAACCGGACGATGTCGCGGCGCTGGCGGACGCCGGCATCGCGCTGGAAGGCGATGCCGAGGCCGTGGCGCTCCTGGTCGCGTTCACCGACGCGCTCGGGCTGTCCCGCACCGCCGTGGCGACCGAACGCAAGGCGCTCTATCATGCGGCGCTCGTCGTCGCCTGCAACGGCCGGATGGCGCTCGACGCCGCCGCCGCCCGGCTGCTGGCCAGCGCCGGCCTCGACCCGGACGCGGCCGAGCGCCTGCTGCGGCCGCTCATCGCGCGCACCGAGCAGAACCTGCGCGCGGCATTACCGGGCGCCGTCCTGACGGGCCCGGTGGCGCGCGGCGATGCGGAAACGGTCCGCGTCGAGCTCGCCGCGCTGGCCGGGGAGCCGGCGCTCCTCGCCCTGTATCGCGCGCTGGGAACGATCGCGCTCGACCTGGTCCCGCCCGACATTCGCGGCGAGGGCCACCGCCAGGTCGCCATCCTTATCGCGGAGAGGGCATGCTGACGCTCAAGGACATCCAGAAGAATGCCGACGTGCGGCACTATCTCGATCGGGCCGACGAGGTGATGGCTTCGGTCGGATTCACCGAGCACGGCCGCCGGCACGCCAGTGTCGTCTCGAAGCGGGCCCGCCGGCTGCTTCAGGCGCTGGAGCGGCCCGAGAAACAGTGCGAGCTGGCGGGCATCGCCGCCTATCTCCACGACATCGGCAATATCGTCAATCGAAATCACCACGCGCAGAGCGGGGCGGTGCTCGCCCACGCGCTCCTGCATGAGGCCGCGATGCCGCTGTCGGACATCATCGAAATCGTGACCGCCATCGGCCATCATCACGAGACCGACGGCGCGCCGGTCAGCGAGATCGCCGCGGCGCTGATCCTGGCTGACAAGTCCGACGTGCACCGCTCCCGCGTGCGCGAAAAGGCGGTCATCGAGCTCGACATCCACGACCGGGTCAACCATGCTGTCACCTACTCGGCCCTCACGGTGGTGGGG
>JBHENR010000242.1:0-5175 GCA_046262555.1 Gemmatimonadota bacterium
GTGGCGGATCTTCCCTTCATGAAAGATCGCGATGTCGGTAGTGCCGGCGCCGAGCTCCACGAGCGTGACGCCGAGCTCGCGCTCGTCTTCGGTCAGCACCCCGTACGAGGACGCCAACGGCTCGAGCACCAGGTCGCGCACCTGATAGCCGGCCTGCTGGATCGCCTTGACGAGGTTCTGCGCCGACGACACCGCCCCGGTGACGATGTGGACGTCGACCTCGAGCCGGATCCCGGCCATCCCGCTGGGATCCTTGATCCCCCTCTGGTCGTCGACCGTGAACTCCTGCGGCAGGATGTGCAGGATCTCGCGGTCCATCGGGATGGCCACCGCCTTGGCCGCGTCTACCACGCGTCCGATGTCGGCGCGGGTGATCTCGACGCCGCCGCGTGAGACCGCGATGACGCCGTGGCTGTTGATCGACCGGATGTGGTCCCCCGCGATGCCGGCGTACACGTTCCGCACCTCGACACCGGCCATGAGCTCGGCCTCCTCGATCGCGCGGCCGATCGACACCACTGTCTTCTCGAGGTTCACGACCACGCCGCGCCGCAGACCGTCGGAGCGACTGGTTCCCACGCCGACGATCTTGACGTTCCGCTCAGAGTCGAGCTCGGCGATGATGCAGCCGATCTTGGTGGTACCGATGTCGAGACCGACGATGATATTCTCGCGAGACATGGCTCCTCAGCCTTTCCGGACGACGATCTGGTCCGGGAATCGCAGGTCAAGTCGCGTGAACGTCACGCCCTTCTTCTGGAGATCCTGGAGCACCTCGTCCACCCAGCCCATCTTCTCGACCGGCGTGTCGCGGGCCAGCAGCACCTCGCCGGTGGCGTGCACCAGGCGCAGCGTCAGCATTCCCTCAGCGTCGATCTCCAGGCTCGAGATCTCGCGCGCGAGCTCCGGGTAGCGCCCCGCCACCTCGGTCAGCCACGCGACCGCGTCCGACACGACCTCGTCCCGCACCCGGCCGCCCCTCAGCACCTCCGAGCCGCTCCGCCCGGCCACCTTGAGCACGGGGGCGTCCCAGCCGGCGTGGAACGGGTTCACGGGCAGCACCACGCCGGTGCTGTCCACCGGGGTGAGGCGATCGAGCGCCAGCAGGGCGATCGGCCGCCGCTCGGTGACCTCCAGCGTGAGGCCGCGCGGAAAGCGCCGGCGGAAGCGCGCGCTTTCCACCAGGGGGTCGCGCCGCACCCGCTGCACGTAGGGATCGAGCACCGACCAGTAGTGCAGCTCCTCGCCGATCAGCCCCGCCTCGGCCACCAGCACCGACGGATTGGCCACCTCCGCACCCACCACCCGCACCTCGCGCACGCGGAACGGGCTCAGCCAGCCGCGCACGTCGGCCATGCGGATCGCGTGATAGCCGGCGAAAGCGAACGCGGCCGCGACCAGTATCAGCCGCGCCGCGCGCGTCGCCTTGCGCCGCCGGAGCGCCGTCAGCTCGCGGTCGACCCGCCGGTTGCTCCGCGCGAGCTGCGCGCGCCGCCGGCGAAGGCGTCTCACGCGGCCTCCAGGAAGGCGAGCTCCTCGGGTGGGAAGCCGATCAGCCGCACCTCCGGCTCGAGGCGGATGCCGTGTTGCTCGCGCACCGCCTCGTAGGCGACGCGGATGCACGCCAGCGCGTCGGCCGCCGTGGCCGCACCCAGGTTGACGATGAAGTTCGCGTGCTTGTCCGAGATCGCGGCGTCGCCGACGCGGTATCCCTTAAGCCCTGCCGAGTCGATGAGGGCCCCGGCCGTCATTCCCGTGCTCGAGGCGCCGGACGGGTTCTTGAACGTGCTCCCCCAGGAGGGGAACCGCAGGGGCTGGGTCTCGCGCCTCGACGTCGACAGCGCGCGCGCCTGCCGGTGGATCTCCCCCGCGTCGCCGCCCCGGATCCGGCACTCCACCACGGTGACGATCAGGTCGGGCGGCAGGTTCCCGCGGCGGTAGGACGGCTGCGCCTCGGCGCGCTCGATCCGCACGCGCTCGCCGGTCCACCGGATCCCCTCCGCCGCCAGCACCAGATCCCAGGTCGAGAGCTCCCGCACCCCGGCGTTCATCGCCACCGCTCCGCCCAGGCTCCCCGGCACTCCGGCCAGGAACTGGAACCCCTCCCACCCCCGCGTCGCCGCCTCGCGCACGAGCCGCGGGGTGTAGATGCCGGCCTCGATGCGCGCCGTCCCGGCGGCTTCGTCCACCTCGATCGCGCGATAGTGCTCGTCGAGCCTGAGCACCAGCCCAAATTCGCGCGCGTCGTTGATCAGCACGTTGGCACCGCCTCCCAATACGAACACCTCGCCGTCCGGCAGCCTCTCGCGCCTCCGGTACTCGACCGCCTGCAGGACGTCCTCCTCGCTCCGCGCCAGGCATAGGACCCGCGCGACGCCCCCGATCCGGCAGTGCGTGAGCGGGGCCAGCTGCGCGTCCACGCTGCAGGCCGCGGGAACCCGCTCCTCACGTGCCGGCGCCGACACGGCCCCTTCCCCCGGCGTCGGCGCGCAGCGCGACCAGCTGCCGCGCCAGCCCGTCGATGTCTCCCGCCCCCAACGTGACGACCATGTCCCCGGGTTGGAGCGCGGCACGCACGACCTCCGCGTAGTCCGCCTCGCCGACGTCGGGCAGGTACGTCACCTCCGCCCCAGCTCGGCTCGCCGCGTCGCTGACCAGGCGGCCGCTCACGCCCTCGATCGGCTGCTCGCGGGCGCGGTAGACGTCGGTCACGAAGACCAGGTCGGCCGCCGCCAGCGCGCCCCCGAACTCGCCCGCGAAGTCGCGCGTGCGCGTGTAGAGATGCGGCTGGAACACCGCCACCAGGCGTCGCTCCGGCCAACCGGCTCGCGCTCCCGCCAGCGTGGCGGCGATCTCCGACGGGTGGTGGGCGTAGTCGTCGACGACCATCAGGTCCTGGTCGCGATACAGGACCTGGAATCGCCGCTCGACTCCGCGCACGGCTTCGAGCCCCCGGCGGATCGCGTCCACCGTGGCATCGAGGCGCCAGCCCACCGCCGCGGCGGCGAGCGCGTTCCGCACGTTGTGGGCTCCGGGCATCGTGAGCCGGACCCTCCCGGCCGGGGCCTCCCCGAGCCAGAGGTCGAACGCGATTCCCTCGGGGCTCGACTCGACGCCCGTGGCGCGCACGTCGGCGTCGGCCGCGATGCCGAAGCGGACCACCGTCGCGCCGCCGGGCGCGGGAAGGACCCTCGCTCCGTGGTCATCCACGCCCAGGATCAGGGTTCCGCCTGGCAGCAGCCGGCCGGCGAACTCGGCGAACGCCTCCCGCACCGCCTCGAGCGTGCCGTAGATGTCGAGGTGGTCGGCCTCGATGTTGGTGACCACCGCGATCTCCGGCGTCAGCGCCAGGAACGAGCGGTCGAACTCGTCCGCCTCGGCCACGAGCCACGCTCCGGCACCGATCCGCACGTTCCCGTCGCGGCCGCGGATCCGGCCACCCACGATCACGGTGGGGTCGAGACCGGCGGACTCGAGCACCGATCCCGCCATTGTCGTAGTCGTCGACTTGCCGTGCGTGCCGGCCACCGCGATCCCCCGCGATCCCTCCATGATCGCCCCCAGGAGCTCGGCCCGGCGGATGACCGGGATGCCGCGCTCGACCGCCGCCCGCCGCTCGGCGTCGCCCGCCCCGATAGCGGAGGAGACGACCAGCGCGTCGATCTCCCGGACGTGGGCCGGGTCGTGGCCCGCCTGCACGCGCGCGCCGAGGCGCTCGAGGCGGCGCGTCACGTCGGACTCCCGAGCGTCGCAGCCGCCCACCTGGTGGCCCCGGTCGATGAGCCATTCGGCCAGGCCGCTCATCCCCGCGCCCCCGATGCCCATCAGGTGGAGGCGGCTGCGGCCGGCGAGGAGGTCGATCCGCTCCCGGTTCACGCGGCCTCCGCCAGCGCGAGGATGCGGTCGGCGATCACGCGCGCGGCGTCGGGCCGCGCCGCCTTCCGCGCGGCGCCAGCCATCGTCTCGCGGCGCCCGGCGTCCGAGAGCAATCCCCTGACGAGGTTCGCCAGCCGTCGCGGCGCGAGCTCGCTCTCCGGCAGCACGATGGCCGCGCCCCGGCGCTCGAGGTCGCGCGCGTTCTGCGTCTGGTGGTCGTCGGTGGCGTGGGGATACGGCACGAGGATCGAGGGCAGCCCCCAGGCCGTGATCTCGGCCAGCGTCATCGCTCCCGCGCGGCAGACGATCAGGTCGAGCAGTGGATAGACCGCGGCCATGGGCGAGAAGAAGGGGCCGATGACGGTGCCTCGCGGCCAGTCGCGGGCGCCGGCCACGCGCGCGTGGTCCGCCTCACCGGTCTGCCACACCAGGTTGAACCCGCGCGCGTCTTCGCCGCCGGCGAGCGCGAGGAGCGCCGCGTTGAGCGCCCGCGCGCCCTGGCTGCCGCCGAACACGCCGACGGTCGGCAGCGCGGGGTCCAGGCGGTCGGCGAACGGAGCCTCGGCCGGCACCTGCGGGGCGATCGGGCTCCCGGTCACCTCGACCCGCGTCCGCTTTCCCAGCTCCTCCGCTGCGCTCTCGAACTGCACGCACGCCAGGTCGGCCCAGCGGGCGAGGAAGCGGGTGGCCACCCCCGGCTGGCTGTTTTGCTCCTGCAGGAGGATGGGCCGGCGCGCCAGCGCCGCGGCCATGACCGGCGGAGCCGAGGCGTAGCCGCCGGTCCCGACCACGACGTGCGGGTCGAGCTCGGCGACCAATCCCCGCGCCGCCGCGACGGCGGCGGCGAGGCGCGCGGGCAGGACCGCATTCTTCCACCAGCTCGCGCGCTCCAGCCGCGGCGCGGCGAGGATCCGGTAGGGGAGCCCGGAGCCGCCGTAGATCTCGCGATCCGGGCCTCGGTCGCCCCCCACCAGCGTCACGACCAGGGGCCGCGGCCGGGACACGAGCTCGTGGGCCAGCGCGAGCGCCGGCGTCAGGTGCCCTCCGGTGCCGCCGCCGGCGATCACCACCCGCACCTCGTCGACGTCGTCATGTGGGCTCACCCCAGGCCCTCCTCCCGAAGAAGGCGCGCGCCAGGCTCTCGCGCCGGCGCGGGACGGCGACTGCGTCCCGCGAGACGCTCATCACGATTCCCATGCCGGCCAGCTGCACGATCAGCGCGGTCCCCCCGTACGAGATGAACGGGAGCGGGAGGCCGGTCGTGGGCAGCGACGCGGTGGCCACGCCGAGGTTGAGGAG
>JBHENR010000243.1:0-12253 GCA_046262555.1 Gemmatimonadota bacterium
CGGCGCCACCGTGCACTGCCATCGCGAGGGGCTGCACGAGTTCACCGCCGGACAACCGGTCGAACCGTTCGAGCACGGCGACACGCTCGCCGGGGGCATCCAGGCCCTC
The DNA here is from genome assembly GCA_046262555.1 of Gemmatimonadota bacterium. Taxonomy (GTDB): domain Bacteria; phylum Gemmatimonadota; class Gemmatimonadetes; order JACCXV01; family JAHWKZ01; genus JBHENR01. The sequence continues at coordinate 110 of JBHENR010000243.1, forward strand.
CCCGTCGGGGTGTTGTGCCCCGAGGAGACGGCATTCTTCATCCCGCGGCAGGAGGGCGCCCTCGCGCTGGGTGACGCGGTGATCCGGTGGCCGGCGGACGGCCCGCTGGGATTCGTGCCGGATGAATACATGGGCGATGCGCCCGACGCGAAGAAGGCCGGGTTGCGGGTGTCGCTGGCGCAGCTGCTCGACCGCGACTTCGAGCACCTGCTGCTGGCGCACGGCGGCCCGCTGCTGGTGGACGGCCGGAGCGCGCTGCAGGAGTTCCTCGATGTCGAGGGAATGCGTCGTGCCGACCGCTGACCAGTCGCCGGGGCCGGCGCCGGTGCGCGAGATCGCCCCGGGCCTGCTCCACTGGACGGCGTTCCATCCCGAACAGAAGGTGGTCGTCAGCTCCTACGGCGTCGTCGGGCCCGGCGTCCTGATCGACCCGATGCTACCGGCCGATGGCGTGGCGGCGTTTCAGGGGCGGCTGGAGCCAGCGCTCGTCCTGATCACCAACGTCTACCACGCGCGGGCGAGCGCGGAGTACGCGGAGGCGTTCGGGTGTGCCGTGCGGTGCCACCGGGCTGGTCTGGACCATGTCCGGGAGTCCACACCTGCCGCCGAGCCGTTCGATCACGGCGAGGCGTTTGCGGGGGGGATCGAGGCGCTCGACGCCGCTCTCGCCGACCGCCCGGACGAGACGGTGTTGTTCGTCCCCCAGGCGGGGGGCGCGCTGACGATCGCGGACATCGCCCTGCGCGACGGCGACGGACCGTTCGGCTATGCCCCCGACGGCTGGTACGGCGACGACCCGGCGGCGGCGAAGGCTGAGGTCCGGGCCATCGCCCGCCGGCTCTGCGGCCGCGACTTCCGCCACCTGCTGCTGACCCACGGCGAGCCGGTCATCGACGGCGGCCGAACGGCGCTCCAGGCGCTGGCCGATCGGACGGACTAAGGCGCCACGCGCCTAGCCGCCTACCGCGGCGTCAGCGTCACCACCGGCAGAATCAGCTCCTCGAGCGAGATGCCGCCGTGAAGAAAGGCGCCGTAGTACCGGTTCTGGTACTCGCGCAGCTTGGTGGGATACACGAAGTAGTGGTCCTCCACCGCCATCAGCGCGGCGACATTGGTGCCACGGTCCGGCAGCCCGAGCGCGGCCAGGTCCACTTCCCGGAACGCCGTCTCGGGGTCCTCCGCGCGGATATTATTGCCGAACTTGTATCGCAGGTTCAGCGACGCGTCCTTGCGGGCGAAGACGGTCGCCGGGCGGAGGCAGTGGACCGATCCGTGGTCGGTCGTCAACACCACCCGCACCCCCTGCCGCGCCGCGGCCCGGAGCAGTTCGTAGACGGCCGAGTGGAGGAACCACGACCGGGTGAGGGACCGGAATGCCTCTTGGTCGGGCGCGATCTCGAGCAGGATCTCCGACTCCGACCGCCCGTGCGTCAGGACGTCGATGAAGTTGAAGACAAAGGCCGACAGCCGGCTCTGGAAGCACCGGGGCAGCTTGCGCAGCGCGGTCGCGCCCTCTTCGGCGGTGTAGACCTTGTGGTAGGGCACGGGGCCGATGGCGCCCAAGCCCTTGCGCTTCAGCTGCAGCTCCAGCAGCTCCCGCTCGTGCGGATTGAGCGACCCCTCGGTGTCGGCGTCGCCGACCCACAGGTGGGGCGTTTTCTCCACGATCTGGCGGGGAAAGAATCCGCTGAAGATGGCGTTCCGCGAGTAGGGGGTCGCCGATGGCAGGATCGAGCCGGCGAAGTGCTCCTCGATGGTGAAGTGGGGCTCGAGCGTGTCCTGGATCGCCAGCCACTGGTCGAGCCGCAGGCAGTCGATGAGCACGAAGAAGACGGGCCCCGGATCGGCCTCCAGCAGCGGCTGGACGTAGCGCCCGATCACGTCGGGGGACAGCACCGGCCGGGCGCCGGGCGCGGCGGCCACCCAGCTCCGGTAATGGTCCCGGATGTAGCGGGTGAAATCGGCGTTGGCGGCCTTGTGAAGCTCCTGCTGGCTCTCGAGCAGGCCGCGCTCGCCAGCCTCGATCAGCCGCCGTTCCCACCCCAGCAACTCGCGGTAGAGGTGGACCCAGTCGTCCCAGGAGTCGCGCGTTTTGCGCTCGTCGTCCAGCTCCAGGTAACGGCGGCTGAACTCCTGGGCGATGGTCTGGTGCCGGATCGCCGTGCCCTCGAGCAGCCGTTTCAGCACCGACAGCACCTGGTTCGGGTTGACCGGCTTCACCAGGTAGTCACTCACCTGGCCGCCGATCGCCTGGTCCATCAGCGTCTCCTCCTCGCTCTTCGTCACCATCACGACGGGGAGCCGTGGGTGGATCTCCCGCAACCGCTGGAAGACGGTCATGCCGCGCATGCCCGGCATCTGCTCGTCGAGCAGGACGCAGTCGAAGCTGGTCTCCGTCAGCAGGGCGAGCGCGTCCTCGCCGTTGGGCGCGGTGGTGAGGGCGAAGCCCCGGCTCTCGAGGAACAGGATATGGGACGTGAGGCCGCCGATCTCGTCGTCGACCCAGAGGATGCGTTTGGTGTCCGGCATGAGGGGCAATGTAGGCTACCCGTCGGGGGGGTACGAGGTCCCTGGCGGGGGATTGGGCGGAGGTGGAGGCGCGGCGTAACTTGGGAACCCATTCTTTTATCTCACGGAGGAACTGCCCATGCCCGATCTCGTCGATCACGCCGCTCCCGTCACCGAAGCCGAAGTCGGCGGATCCGAGGTGGACGCCGACGCCCTGCGCGAGCAGGTGGAGGCCGCGCTCGACACGATCCGCCCGGCGATCGCCATGGACGGAGGCAACGTCGAGCTGCTGGACATCGAGGACGGCGTCGTCACCCTGCGGATGATGGGCGCCTGCGGCGGCTGCCCGATGAGCACCATGACGCTCAAGCAGGGCATCGAACAGCGGCTGCGTGAAATGGTATCCGGCATCGAGCGCGTGGACGCGATCTAGCCGCCCCGTTCCCCTGCGCTGGCTCTACAATGGCGTAGTCGTTCCCGCCGCCCGGGTGGCGCTTCCGGTCCTGGGGCGGCTCCGCCCCAAGGTGCAACGCGGTCGCGCCGCGCGCCGCGGCGTCGAAGAGCGCTGGGCCGTCCTGACCGCGGGCCTCGCCGACCGCTCCCCCCGCCTCTGGCTCCACGCCTCCAGCGCCGGTGAAGCGCTCCAGGCCAGACCCCTGGTGGAAGCGATTCGCGCCGCCCGTCCCGAGGCGGCCATCCTCTACTCGTTCTTCTCGCCCTCCGCCGCCCGGCTGGCGGCGCAGTGGACGACTCCCGACGCGACGGATTACCTGCCGTACGACTGGCCCCTCGTCATGCGCCGCCAGCTGCGGCGGCTGGCCCCCGACGCGCTGATCCTCGTGGGCGCGGAGTTGTGGCCCAATCTGATCTGGGCCGCGGCCGAGGCCGGCGTTCCACTGGCCCAGGCCTGCGCCCGGCTGGGGCCCGGCTGCGCCGCACGGCGGTTCCCCATGCGCCTGCTGGCGCGGGATCTCTATCCCCGTTTCACGGCGCTCGCCGCGGTGGCGGAAGAGGACGCCGAGGCGCTGCGCGCTCTGGGCGCCGACCCGACCGGCGTCGCGGTCACGGGGGATACCCGGATCGACGCCACCCTGGAACGGTTCGAGGCGGCGCTCGCGCTGGCCGAGCCGCCGCCCTGGGCGCGACCGGACGGTGCCGGGCCGGTCATCGTGGCCGGCAGCACCTGGCCAGCGGACGAGACGCTTCTGCTCGCCGCGGTGGCCCGACTGCGAACCCGGCACCCGCGTCTCCAGGTCGTCATCGCCCCCCATGAACCGACGGCCGAGGCCGTCCAGCGGCTCGCCGCGCGCGCCGGCACGCATGGCCTGACTACCGCGCAGTTCGACGCCCCGGAGGGGACGACCGGAGCGGCCATCGTCATCGTGGACCGGGTCGGCGTGCTGTATCGCCTCTACGGGGCGGCGGACATCGGCTACGTCGGCGGCGGATTCAGTGGCGCGGTTCACAACACGATGGAACCCGCGGCGTGGGGCATCCCGGTCACCATCGGGCCGCACCATGGCGGCCCGCACGAGGTGGAGGGGATGCTGGCGACGGGGGGATTGGCGGTGGTGCGGACGGCGGACGGGCTGGCGGAGCTGTGGGCGCGGTGGCTGGCGGAGCCGGCGCTCCGCGCCCGGGCCGGCGCGGCGGCGCGCGCGGTGCTCGATCGCCATCGGGGCGCGTCCGGCCGGACGCTGGACCATCTGCGCGCCCGGGGTCTGCCGATCTAGCCGGGGCTAGCCCCGATCGCCCCGCCAGCGCCAGACGACGCGGCAGGAGCGGCCTGTGTCGAGATCGGTGACGAACTCGGTCTCCGTCGCCGTCAGCGTCCGGCCGCTGGAGCTGAAGCGCCCGTCGACGGTGGATTCGTCGCGGATCGCCGCGTCGGGATAGACGGTTCGTTGGGAGACGAAGAACGCGCCGCCCGGCTCGAGGTAGCCGTCGTAACGCACGTCGCCGAATCCGGCGACGTCGAGCACGATCTGCAGCAACTCGCGGTTCTGAAGGATATACGCCTCGAACGGTTCGTCCGCGACATACCCGCACGTGCTGGATGAGACGTACGCCTCGATCCGCCAGCGCCCCTCGACGAAGTGGCCATCTCCCGGGCCCACCGGCCCGTTGTCATAGACGACGCAGGCGGTGGCGAGCGCGCCCAGGATTCCGATAAAACCGCGCACCGCCAGCGCCTCCAGCGGGGGCTTACCGCCCTGACAGGTTCATGATGACGGGACCCCGGCGGACGATCGCGTCGCGATTGAAGATGATCAGCATGCCATCGCCGGGATGCACGCCGGCGCACCAGTCCACGCCGCCGGAGCCCATGCCCGCGCCGGCCGCGGCGCCGGCGATGCCGCCGAGAATGGCGCCCCGCTTGCCGCCGGTGGCGCCGCCCATGGCTCCACCGACCCCGGCGCCGAGCAGGATGTTCCGCATCCGGCTGTGGTCGCCGCGGGGATGCTGGACGACGGTCCCCACCTCACCCGACGTGCGCGCCTCGATCGGAATCACCTCGCCGTCGGGCGTTTCGATCCGGTCGTAGACGATATCGATCGACGGCCGGCGGGTGGGATACTCGCCCCGGTCCACTGCGGTAACCCGCCCTTCGACCCGCGATCCGGCCGGAATGATGACCTCGCCGTCCACCATTACGGGCTCGGCGGTTTCCGCCGTGACCGGGTCGCCGACCCGGCTGTCGTCGCTCGAGAGCGTCGTCGTCGCCGTGACGTTGATCTGGGTCCGCTCCGCCGGCAGCAGCGCCGTCTCCTGCCCGCCGGGACGGGGCGCCGGCAGGGCCGCGCCCGCGCCGGTCAGGTCCGCCGCCAGGCCGCTGGGGGCGGGCGCGTCCTGGGCGGCCTCGGGGACCGTCCGGTAGATCACCCGGGTCCGGGTCTCCGGCTGGCGATCCGGCAGGATGACGATCTCGGGCGCGCCATCGGCCGGGCCGACCGCGCGGCCGTCAGCCTGGGCGCTGGGCAGAGCGGCGGACGGGGTGGAGCGCACCACCACGCGGCGGGCGCCCCGCTCGGCCTGGGGCTCGGACTCGGCCTGGCAGGCGAGCGCCACGAGCATCGCGGCCACCGCGAGGCGGGAGAGGGGATGGGGCATGAGACGGACCTCCGGGGTCAGGGACGGGGCGGAACGGGACCGGAGGTAATACGCCGGGTCGGGTGCCGGGTTCCGTCCGGCTTCGCCCGGCCTGGGTCAGACCTGCGTCAGGCGGGCGTCAGGCGGTGGCGGCGGCCGGGCGGAGGCTCCCCAAGGCGGTGCGGCAGCGGGAGCAGAGGCCGGTGAACTGCACCGTCCAGTTCTCGACCTCGAACCCGTCGGCGGCCTCTTCGGGCGCCGGCAGCCGGTCGAGCTGCTTGTCATGCACGTCCACGATCAGCTTGCACTGACGGCAGATCAGGTGGTGATGCGGGTGGACGTCGGTGTCGTAGCGGGCCTCGTTGTAGAGCGGATTCACCTTCACCACCAGCCCCAGCTCCTCGAACAGCTCCAGATTCTTGTAGATCGTGTTGAAGGAGATCGTGGGGTACCGGTTACGCACCGCTTTGTAGATCACCTCGGCGGAGGGGTGGCAGGCGCAGTTGGTCATCATGGCGTCATAGATCGCCAGCCGCTGGCGCGTCACCGACAGTCCCGCCCCGCGGCACCGGCTGATGAACGCCTCCGAGCCGTTTTTTGCGGTCGATTTCATCGCCGGATTTTAGGTGGTGGGGTACGGTCCGCGCAAGCGCGGTCGTCGTCCCTCACTCGAACGGCCGGCTGATGGACAGCGCGAGGTCGTGCTCCAGGGACGCATAGACCCCGTCGGCGGCGGGAGGGCCCGGGAAGGCGGCGCCCTGCCGGTCGTCGAGAAGGGTCAACCGATAGCCGAGGTCGATGTCGATCAGGTTCCAGGTATAGCCGATCCCGGTGGAGAGGCTCAGCCGGTCGGCGTCGGGAAGCAGCGGCGTGACGGCGCGGGCGGGAGCGGGGCTCGGACGGCGGGCGACCCCCAGGCGGGCGAGCAGGTCCGGGCGCAGCCGGTACTCGACCCCCGCGCGCAGAGTCCAGACATCGTGGAAATCGAACGCCATGGTGTCGGCCAGCGTCGTGTCGGCGAACGCCAGGAGCAGGCCATCCGCCGCGCTCCACTGCACCCACTGCAGCTCGGCGGCCACGCGCCACCGGTCGAAGGGCGCCCAAGTCGCGCCGAGGGCGGCCTGGCGGGGGAAGACCAGCGCCGTGCGGGTCGTCTGGGGGACGAAGGTGGCATCCAGGAACGCGCCGATGGTCTGGTCGTGTCCCGGCCGGGGAAACGGGCGCAGATCGGCCGGCGCCACGATGGTGAAGGCGGCGACGCCATTGAAGTTCACCGCGATCTCGTCGCGGTACTGGAGCCCGGCCGCCAGCGTCGACGACGGGTGATAGGCGACCGCCGCGTTCCAGCCGATCCCCGTCCCGTCCAGATTGAGCCGCGCCCGGGCCAGAGCGAGGGGGCCGCCCCCGCCGAACGCGCTGATCGCCGGGTCCTGCTCGAGCCGGGCCAGGTCGAAGGTGGCGTGCAGCACGTCGATTCCCGCCGCCACGCTCCAGGCCGGATCCAGCTGCCAGGCGAGCACCGGATTGAACAGCACCGATCCCAGCCGGGATTCCGTGGCGCGGAATCTCCCGACGAAGGCGTCCGGATTCTCCCACGACGCTTCGAGACCCCAGGGGGAATTCACCGCCAGCCCCGCGGTCACGCGCGCCGCCACGGCGTGTGTCAGGTACAGCGCGCCGTCGAACTCCGCGCGGTCTTCCTGTTCGGCGTCCGCCGCGCCAAAGGCGTTGAAGCGGGCGCTGCCGGCCGCCAGCGCGCCACCGATCTGGGCCTGCGAGCCGAACAGGTGGGTGATGCCCGCTGGATGGAAGAACACGGCGCTGGCGTCGTCGGCGAGCCCCGCGCCGGCGCCCCCCAGCGCGAGAACGCGGGCGTTCTGTTCCCAGCGAAGCCACGCCTGCGCCACGGCGGGCCGCGCCGCCCCAGTGGTCGCGACCGCGGCGAGCGCCAGGATGCCGAGCGCGCGGATCACCGCTGGAGCGCCGCCGCGGCCGGCCAGCTCGCCTGAATCCGATCCATCGTCTGGGCCATGTCGTCCGCCGTGTTATAGAAATGAGGACTCAGCCGGATCGCGCCCTCGCGGCAGGCGCAGGTGATGCCCGCGTCGAGCAGCCGCCGGTGCAGCGCGCGCGTCGCGTCGAGATCGTCCAGCCGGAAGCAGAAAATCGCCGAGCGGCAGTCCGGGCGCCGGCACGACACGATCGTCGCGCCCTGTTCCTCCAGGAACGTCTCGAGCGGCGCCAGCAGGGCCTGGGCGTGCCCACGGATCTCGACGACGCCGAGCTCGGCGATAAGCTCCAAGCTCTCGCTCAGACCAAGCAGAGCCGTGTACGCATACGTCCCCACCTCGAAGCGGGTGGCGTCGCGGCGAAAGCGCAGATCATAATCGCACAACGCTTCGTAATCGGTCGTCTGGGCTCGCAGCACCTGGAGCCAGCCGACGCGCCGGGGCTGGACCCGCTCGCAGAGCCAGGCGGCGGCGACGAAGAAGCCGCTGCCCCAGGGGGCGCAGAGCCATTTCTGCCCGCCGCAGGTGATCAGGTCGGCGGGGATCTCCGCGCAGTCGAACGGGGTGGCGCCGAGGCCCTGCATCGCGTCCACCACGAAGTACACCCCGCGCTCGCGGCAGGCGCGGCCGACGGCCTCCACTGGGTAGCGATGCCCGCTGGCGAAGCGGACGAGCGACAGCGCGACCGCGCGGATGCGGGGATCGGCGTCCAGCCGGGCGCTGATCATTTCGGCGTCGAGGTGGCCGTCCGGCGGCTGCAGGAAGACAGTCTCGACGCCGACGGCGCCCAGCGCGAGCCAGGGATACACGTTGGCGGGGAACTCCCCCTCGAGCAGCAGGACGCGATCCCCGGCCACCAGCGGCAGGTGGAGCGCGGCGACGTTGACGCCGTCCGACGTGTTCGTGGTGAGGCCGATCCGCTCGACCGGGGCGTTGACCAGTGCCGCGATCCGCGCGCGGCAGGTCGTCTCGACCTGCAGGAGCAGTGCGTCATCTATCCGATTGGGGTACTCGCGGAGTCGCTCGAAATCCGCCATCGCGCGGAGCGTCCGCTGGGGGAGAATCCCCTGGGCCGCGGTATTGAGAAAGATGCCGGGGCCCCGGCGGGGAAATTCGCGCGCGAGCAGGTCGCCGGAGGGCGCGAGAGAGGTCACGCAGGGCACGGGTGGCGAACGTAGCCGGGGGGTCAGGCCCCGGCAACCGGCAGCCCGTCGGGCCGCGGCCCGCGGTAGGCGCGGCCGTGGCGCACGGCCTCCCAGACGAACCCCGCGACATTCGCCACCTGCGAGAGCGCGAGCAGCGCCACCTGGCGCTTACGACAGGACGCTCCGGGAGCCCGCCACGGAGCGCGCAGCAGGTCGCCGTAGAAGGGGGGCGGCTCCACCCGCACCCCCCGGTCCCCGCTGGCCTGCCGCACCCGGTGGAGATAATACGCCCCGCGGCCGTAGTTCATGTGCTGGCGCCAGAATCGACGCAGCGTCAGCGGGTGCGCGTGGCGGACGACCGCCTCCGGGGCGTAGGTGATCCCGCCCCCGGTCCGAAGCCAGCGGTCGCAGAATTCGCGATCCTCGGCGGTCGCCTTGAGTCGGCTCACGTGGAAGCCGCCCAGCGACCGGAATCGCGCCGCCGCGACCGCCATGTTATTCGACGTCAGGAACTGCGCCGTGTCCGGGGGTTGATTGTACCAGGCGTAGAGGTGATCGATCAGCGTCTGGCTGGCGGCCGAATACGGGTTGTCCGGCAGGGCGAGCACGGTCCGGCCCCCGAACATCCGGTCGGGCGAGACCTCCAGGCGCTCCGCCAGCGCGCCGGCCCAGCCGGGATCCGGCGCGCAGTCGTCGTCGGTAAAGGCGAGCAGCGCGCCCGCCGCGTGGGCGGCGCCGGTGTTGCGCGCCGCGGCGGGCCCCTGGTGTTGCTGGCTGACGAGGCTCAGCGTCATGCGGTCACGCCAGGCCGCGATCACGGGGTCCAGGGGAAGGCGCCCCGCGTCATTCACCACAATCACCTCGTAGGAATGGCGCGGAAGGTCCTGCGCCGCCAGCGCCGCCAGACAGGCCGCCAGCTGGGTCGGCCGATCGTAGGTCGGCACGACGATGGAGATCCGCGGCGCGGCGGTTCCGGCCCGGGTCACCGTGGGGCTCCTGCCGGCGCGCGCCCGTCGATTGGCCGGAACAGCTGGCAGTGGCGGCGCCAGAGGGCCCACAGCATCATCCGATCCACGGTAGGGCGGGGGACCGGCATCGGCAAGGCCAGCGGCGCGCGCTATCTTGCCGACCGCATGAGCAAGCATCCGACGACGCGCCGCTTTCATGTGAAGATACCGGTTCGATTTCGCGACCTGGACCCCATGGGTCACGTGAACAATTCGGTCTATTTCACCTATCTCGAAGTGGCGCGCACCGCCTTCTGGCAGGAGCTCCACCACGACTATTCCTACGATGTGCTGGATTTCGTGGTGGCGCGGGCGGAATGTGACTATGTCTCCGCGGCGATGCTGCGGGAGACGATCCGGGTGGAGGTGTGGCTGTCCCGGATCGGGACGACCTCGTTCGTCCTCGACTATGAGGGGTTCGACGAGCAGAGCGAACGGCTGATCGCCCGGGGCCGTACGGTGCAGGTCATGATCGACCCGAAGACCGGCCGCCCCCGGCCGATCGGGCCCAGCCTGCGGGAGCGTCTGCGCTCCTTCGCCGAGCACTGGGGCGGGCCGCCGGGCGGCGGGTTGCCCGAATCCTGACGCGGCGGGCGCCGCTCGTCGCCGCCACCATCGGTTTCCGCCATGGCTTCGCCAATGGCCAGCAAGTGGGGAGCCGGATTGCAGCTCCCCGTGAAGGGCTCAGAAGCGTTTGACGCCCGGATCGTGGTGGGCGGGATCATTCATCTGAATTAGTCGGCGTCGGCCTCGAGCTCGGCAATGCGCTGCTCGAGCTCGGCGACCCGCTGGCGCAGGTCCTCGGTGCGGCCCGTTTGGGGCCGCCCCGGGGCGTTTGGGGCTCGCGGCGCCCGCAGGGCCCCACCCCGGCCCCGCATCGCCCCGCCGCGGCCACCCCTGGCGTCGCCACCCCGCCGGTCCATCATCAGCTGGCGCAGGTGGTGATCGAACTGCCGGTTGAAGAGCATGAACTTGGCGCGCTGCTCCGCCGTCAACAGCTGTTCCATCTCGCGTTGATGCGCCTCATGCAGGCGATTCATCACCTGGTGCTCGGTCTCGACGGCTTCCATCGAGCGCCGCAGGGCGTCCTGCTCGACCGGCTTGGCCTCGAGCGCACGCTGCAGGTTCTGCAGCGCCGCCCGCTGCTTCTCCATCGCGTCACGGTTCGCTTGCCGGCTCTGCTCCAGGTTACGCCGCAGAGCGGTCATCTGCTCTTCGTTGAGCTCGAGCGCCTTCTGCAACCGCTCCATCCGGAGCTGCTCGAGTCGCTGCGGGGGCGCCGGCGGCGCCGCTCCCTCCTGCGCGCGCAACGCGCCGGCCGTCAGGGCTAGCGCCGTCGCCGCGATCATCACCGTTCGAATGGCTGTCATCATCAGGCTCCTTGCGCTATGGGTTCGTCAGGGTCACTCCAGCCAGCTCATCGAGAATGTCGGCCTGAACGTAGGGCGGCAGTGCCGCAAACGCGTCCTCCAGCAGCAACTGGTCATCGAGGGCCGCGAACTCCAGCTCGGCCGGCACGGCGCCAACGGCCAGCGCCTCCTCGGCGGCTTCCTCCGCCGCGGCGACGATGGGCGACTCGGGTGGCGCGACGCTGGTCTGGTCCCGCACCGGCCGATCGGTCGTCAACATCACCAGCGCCGCCAGCGAAGCCGCCGCGGCGAGTTGAATCCACCGCGGCCGCGGCCTCACCGTGGTCACGAGCCCGGCGATCCGGTCGCGCTGCCCGGCGAGTGCCGCCTCGAGATCCGCTGGGTCTTGAAGCGCCGCCGCGGCCGCCAGTTCGGCAAAGACCCGCCGCAGCGCATCCGCCTGCTCCCGACAGGGCGCGCACGCTGCGAGATGCTCGCGAACGCCCGCTTCCGCGACCTCGCCCGGCTCGTCAAGCCACTGAATCAGGGTCGCCTCGGAGAGATGCTGGCTCATCTGGCGGAGGCCTCCTTCAGGTACCCGGCGCGGAGCCGGCGGATCGCGGTATGAAAAGTGACCCGTGCGCTGTTCTCGGACGTCTCGAGGATCTCCGCGATCTCCCGGTAGGGAAGTTCGCGATAAGACCGCAACACGACCACGGCGCGCTGCATCCTGGGCAACGCATCGACCCGCCGCCCAAGGTCTTCCGCCACGCGGGACGACTCGAACGTGGCATCCGGTCCCGGGGCGGTATCGACCACGAGGGACACATCCACGTCCCCGCGGCGGCGTTCGCCATCGAGCGCGTCAAAGGCGAGGCGGACGGCGATCCGATAGAGCCAGGTCGAAAAGGCGCTCCGTCCCTCGAAGCCGGCCAGCCGCTCCCAGGCCCGGAGAAAGGCGTCCTGGGTGAGATCGAGCGCCATCTCCCGGTCGCCCGTGAGACGGAACAGCGTGGCGTACACCTTCGCCTGGTGG
>JBHENR010000244.1:0-8451 GCA_046262555.1 Gemmatimonadota bacterium
CCCTTGCGCCCGCGCACGATCGGCGCCATCACCATGAAGCGGGTGCCGTCCTCGATCGCCATGATCTGGTCGATAATCTGCTCGGCCGACTGCGCGGCGATCGGCCGCCCGCAGTTGAAGCAGTGCGGCTTGCCGATCCGCGCCCACAGCAGGCGCAGGTAGTCGTAGATCTCGGTGACCGTGCCCACCGTCGAGCGCGGGTTGCGCGACGTCGTCTTCTGGTCGATGGAGATTGCCGGTGAGAGGCCCTCGATCGAGTCCACATCGGGCTTATCCATCTGGCCGAGGAACTGCCGGGCGTATGCGGACAGGCTCTCGACGTAGCGACGCTGGCCCTCTGCGTAGATCGTGTCGAAGGCGAGGCTCGACTTCCCCGACCCGGACAGCCCGGTGAGGACGACCAGCCGGTCTCGCGGAAGCTCGAGGGTAAGGTCCTTGAGGTTGTGCTCGCGGGCGCCCTGGATGCGGAGGAGTTCGGCCATAACCGGGTGAAACTAGCCGGCCGCGGCCTCGCATTCAACGCCGCGATGTGGGTCCTAGAGCAGGGTCGCGACCTGACGCAGCAGGATTCCCAGCCCGAACAGGCCCACTGCGATCTCCGCGGCGCGGTCCGGATCGCGGAGACTGCCGGCTCCTACCACGCCCGAGACGAGAGCGGCCAGGCCCGCGAGGCCGGCCATCCATCCGAGCCACCCGTCTACGATTCCCACGCTTCGCGGCGCCAGGACGGCCTCGAGGCCGCGTGCGGCGACCCAGCCGAGCCACGCCAGCTCGACGCACAGGATGCCGGCCATCGCCACCAGGCCCAGGCGCCGCCGGCCGGCGCGAACCCATACCCGCGCCGCCTGCGCCGCCGCCAACACTCCCGCGGCCCAGGCGACGATCGCCGCCACCGCGAGGATCTCCCTCAAGGCGCGGCCCCTGAGCCTTTGGCGGAGGTCCGATCCAGTCCCGCGGCCCGGACCAGCGCCAGGAACGCCTGGTTCTTCGCGATGCAGGTCCGCGCCTGCAGGGCGAGGCGCGCGTTCTCTCGCCGCACCTCGACGACTTTCCAGCTGCCCACTCCCAAGCTGGCGGCGACAAGCGCCGCCGCCAGCAGAGAAGAGACGGCAGGCCGAGGGGTCAGGACCCCTCCCGAACGCGGTCGTCGCCGCAGGGCATGCCCAGGACTCCCGTGACGCAGTTGTAGTCGACCGACCCCGCCCAGTCGTTGAACTCCTTCGCGAGTCCGTAGAGGCAGCCCAGGCAGGAAGCGCCGAAGCCGTACTTCGCCAGCGCCCCCTTCAACAGGAACGCCGACCCGCACATCCCGATGCAGGACCCCAGCCTCTCCAAGTCGGGGTCCACCCATCCTTCGGGATACTCCGCGCGGGCGACCCCCACGTCGACGAACAGGCTGGTGACTAGGAGCGCAGCCGCCAACGCCACCACGGATCGCGGACGGCCGGCGCCGGCCCGGCGCCGGCTGCGCGGCGAACTCGTGCTCTTCGATTCCATGCGAACCTCCCGTGTGGGTGTGACGGGGAGCGGGCGACCGGGAGGCCGGGGGCGAGAAGCGTGCCGTCGAGGGCATCTGCACCCGGGGAAGCGCCGGTCGCAGGAAGCCGCGGCTCCAAACCGTCAGCCGACCGACGGCATGACCCGCCGCTACGTCTCGCGGCCGAACCTTCCGGCCAGGAAGACGATGATCTCGACGATCAGGAGGAAGTGGATCATCCCGCCCAGTGGGAAGAAGGCCGCTCCCAGGGCCCATACGGCGAGGATCCCGGCCAGCGCGATCCGCTCGCTCACGACGCCCACGGGCTGTCGCCGGGGAGCACCACGGGCAGAAGGCCCGGGAGGACCTCGACCTCGACGGGGGTCCGCCCGGCGATCTCCCCGTCCCGCTGCAGTCGCGCGGGCGGATCGACCTCGATGCGCACCCGCCGCCCCGGACGGTGGACGACCAGGTCGGTGCCAGTGGGCGCGCCGCGTACGACCGCGGCGGCCGTGACCAGGTGCTCGGCCAGCGTCGAGGCCCGATGCGCGACCACGTCCAGCACGCCGTCGACGGGCGAGACCCCTTGCGCGAATTCCCACCCGCGGCGGAGCACGGTGGCACAGTTCATGACCTCGATCGAGGTGGCCTCGATCTCCGTCTCGTCCCCATCGATGGAAAGGCGGAAACGGAGCGGGGCGATCCCCCGGGTCGCGTGCCATCCGGCGATCCCGTAGGCGGCGACCCCCCAGCGTCGCTTGGCCGCCCGGTCGGCGCGGGCGACCACCTCGGCGTGGACGCCGGCGCCGACCGCGATCAGGAACGGCTCGCCGTTCGCCCGGCCGCAGTCTATCCGGGCGACGCGTCCCGCGAACGCCGTGGCGATCGCGGCTTCGCGATCCGCGGGGATGCCGAGGTTGAGCGCGAGCAGGTTCGCGGTGCCTTGGGGAACGATGCCGAGGGGCGGCGGGTCCGGGCTCTCGAGCAGACCGGCCGCCACCTCCACCACGGTGCCGTCCCCGCCCACGGCGATCACCCGCCGGGCCCCTCCCTCCACCGCGCGCCGTGCCGCGGTCCGGGCGTCCACGTGCCGGCCGGTTCCGAGGAGATCGATGCGGTCCCCGCGCGCCGCGGCAATGGCCGCCAGCCTGGCGGCCGCTTCCCGCGCGGCGCCCCGTCCGGCGGCGGGGTTGTAGATGACCGCGACTCGCAGGGCTGCTTCGCTCGGGGAGGGGCTAGCCGATTCCGCGCATCTCGAGGAGGCGGGCGACCCGGTCCTCGGTAGGCGGGTGGGTGCTGAACAGCTTGGTGATCCCGCCGCCGCGGAACGGGTGCACGATGAACATGTGCGCCGTGGCGGGGTTGCCGCGCAGCGGCACGCGCTTGGCTGTGGCCTCTAGCTTCTGGAGCGCCGACGCAAGGGCGCGCGGCTTGCCGCTGATCTCCGCGCCGCCGGCGTCCGCAGCGAACTCGCGCGAGCGGCTGATCGCAGCCTGGATCACCATCGCCGCGAGCGGCGCCAAGATCACGACCAGCAGCGCCAGCGCGCCGCCTCCCCGGTCCCGATCGCCGCCGCCAAAGAACAGGCCGAAGCGCGCCAGCACCATGATCGCGCCCGCGAGCGTGGCGGCCACGCTGGAGATAAGCATGTCGCGGTTGCGGACGTGGGCGAGCTCGTGGGCCATGACGCCTTCGATCTCGTCCCGGTCGAGGATGCCCAGGATCCCCTCCGTCGCGGCTACCACGGCGTGCTCGGGATTGCGTCCCGTGGCGAAGGCATTGGGCTGCTGCCCGGGGATGATCGCCACGCGCGGGACCGGAAGGCCGGCTCGCCGCGACAGCCCCTCCACCACCTCGTAGAGCATCGGTGCCTCGGCCCGCGTGACCTCCCGCGCCCGATACATCTTGAGCACGATCCGGTCCGAGAAGAAATACGAGCCGAAGTTCATCGCACCGGCGATCACCAGCGCCACCACCGCCCCGCCGCGCCCGCCGAACCATCCGCCTACCAGGACCAGCCCGGCCGTCAGGACGGTCATGAGCACCACGGTCTTCAGCATGTTCGCCATGAGGCGATTATACCCCTTTCCGACTGCCGGGTCCCCGCAGATGGGCCGTTTTCATCGATCTCCCCTCAATAGGTGTACTCCCAAAACAGGTCGACCCCCGACTCCCCCGTTCCCACCGTCGCCTCCAGCGTGAACAGATCCGTCACCTGGTAGCGGATCCCCACCGCCTGGTGGTCCTCCTCGCCTCCCACCTGCTGCTCGAACGTGAGGTACACGTCCGGGCTGATGAACTTACCCACCCGGAACAGGGTCGCCGAGTCCCCCTCCGCCAGCTGCCGCTGGGAGATCTCGAAGATGTCCAGGTTCAGCTCGCTCGTCAGCGTCGTCTTCAACAGCGACGATGCCGCCGTGCCGGTGACGAGGTCGCGCACGGTCTCGGTGAACTGCCCCTGCTGTCCCGCGCTCGGAGTAGGGGTGCCGAACAGCGCGATCGCGATGATCTCGGACTTGTCGTAGGGCGGCGTCGAGGAGAGGTCGATGGTCGGGTTCCGCAGCGTCCCTCCGACCGTGATCTGGACCAGCACGTCGCCGACGCCCTGCACCCCCTCGACGGTGTTCGAAGCCACGATGTGGAGGCCGGGGTTGAGCTCGGGGGTGCCATAGAAGAAGACCTCGCCGCCCTCGATCGTGAAGCGCTTGCCGAACTCCTCGTAGTAGCCGCGCCGGACCTGCAGCGTGCCGGAGAGGCTCGGCATGGGGCTCTCCGCGGGCTTGAACAGCGACAGGTCGCCGGCGATCTCGACCCGCATGTTGCTGCCCGTCAGGATCGCGTCATCGGTGACCTGGACCTCGAGATCCAGCCGGCTGCGGTCCCACAGCGAGGGGGAGCGCTCCACTCCCTCGTCCGGACGCGCGACCCCCGGGATGTCCACGTAGATGACCGCCTCGTCCAGATCGATGATTTCCTTGTTCGATGTCTCGGGCATGCGGTAGATCGCCTCGTCGACGACGAGCCGGCCCGTCATGACGGGCGCGTCCGTGGTCCCGGTGAGCGCGATCGAGGCGTGGACCTGCACGTCCTGCCGGCGGAGATCCATGACCTGCAGGTCGGTGGCGCTCATCTCCACGTCCAGGCTCCCCAGCCGCAGGTTCTCCATCGCGATCCGGCCGCCGATCTCGAACGTCCCGCGGCCGCCGTCGGTGCCGGTCAGCTCGGCGATCGTGATCTCGTCGTTGTCGAACGTGACGTTGCCGTGCAGCTCCTCGTAGGTCACCCCCGTGGCGTCGACGGTCAGCGAGCCACCGCGCAGCACCGCCGCGCCCGCGAACCGCGGGCTTTCGCTGGTACCGGTGATGTCGACCTGGATGTCGACCGGGCCCGACAGGTCGGTGAGCCCGGGGATGATCGCGGCCAGGATGGAGAGATCGGTATTCTCCCCGCGGATCTGGAGATCCACCGGGCGATCGGGCAGGCGATCGGGGACCGACGCCAGCGTGAGGTCGATCGGCGCCGTGCCGGTGAGGACCAGCCGGTGCTCTTCCGTCGGCGTCGCGATCGTCAGGTCGACGTCGGCGAGCGCGTCCCGGTAGCTCAGCTCGCCGCTGATGCGGTGGAAGCGGAACCCCCGGAGCATACCGCTCGACACCTCCCCGCGGGCGTCGATTACGGGCTGGAGTCGCGTCCCGCGCAGGGTGCCGGTCAGGTTTGCGATCCCCTCCCAGTCCCCCGGCGGCTGGCCCGTCAGCCGGGCGACTTCCTCGAGCTGGATGTTCTCCGCCGCGAATTCGAGATCCGACTCCCCGTCGATCGCGAACACGCCCTCCGCGCGCAGCGTCTGCCCATCCTCCGTGATGCGAAAATCGCGCGCCGTCACGCTGCCCCCGGCGAGGGCCAGCGTGCTTCCCTCCGCCATCTGCCACGTTCCGGCCGGCGTGCGGTACACCAGGCTCGTCAGCCGCGTCTCCGTAACCGGGCCCGAGAAATCGACCTCGCCGGTCAGGCTGGCGGACGCCTCCTGTCCCAGATCGAGGTCCGCGTTCAGCCCGATCCGGGACTCGGCGTACGCGAGGACGACACCCGCCGTATCGGCCTCGACGCCGGCCATAGACAGGCGGTGGAACGTCCCCTGGGCCTGCATGTCGAACGGACCGCCGACGTCCGTCAGCTGCACGTCCCCCATGAACGAGTCCGCGACGAAGCCGCCATACACCAGGTCGGCCGCGACCAGGCTCCCGGTCACGTCGAGGCTCCGGTAGGTGCCGGTCAACTCGAGCTCGGCGGCGGCGCGGGTCGAGATCTCGCCGATGCCCGGCCACAGCTCGCCGAGATCCTCGCTCTCGATCTCCGCGGTCGCGTCGACGGCGCCTGCCGAAACGAGGCCGAAGGTGCCGCGGCCACGCAGCACCGACTGCGGCAAGCGCACTTGCAGGGTGTCGGCCCGGTACTCGCGCCCGACCAGCCGGCCGCGCGTCGTCCCGGAGATCACGTCCCAACGGTAGATACGCGAGCGCCCGAGCTCGAGCGCCACGTCGGCGGACAGCTCGCGCGCGCTCGTCCCGCGGCCATCGATCCGGTATTCGCCGGTTAGCGTGACGTCCACGCCAGGCCGCCCGATCAGTCGGCCCACGTCAAGCCCGCGCGCCGTGCCCGCCAGGTCGTAGGCGAGGCCGGCGCGGAGGTCGAGCGCGCCGGTGGCCGCCAGGCCGCCGGCGGGGGACGTCAGGCTCGCGTCGATGGCGAGCTGGCGCGGCGGACCCTCGATGTGGATGGGGCCGGAGATGGGGACCGCGATCGGCCATGCCGGCACGTACGCTTTCGCGTCGGCCGGCGCGAGCGGGTCGGCGACGAGATCGAGCGCCAGCACCGGGCTGCTCAGATTCGCGATCCCGCCCGAGGCGGCGATGCGCGAGCCCTCGCTCTGGACCGTCGCGCCGGCGATCTCCAGCGACGGGTTGCCCGCTGGGCCGAAGACCCGCCCCTCGAACGATGCGCTCCCGCCGATGCGCACCTGCGGAAACAGCCGCCCCGCCTCGTCCAGCGAGATCCGCGGCGCCTCGACGTCGAGCGCCAGCGAATCGGCGCCCCCGAGGGTGAGATGGCCGTCGGCGGTCAGCTCGGTGCCGGGGGTGACGAGATGGATCTCCTTGAGCGCCAGGCTGTCCGGCGTCAGGATCCCTTCGCCGTCGAGGTCCTGGATCCGCAGGTCCGGCCCGGTGAGATGAAACGACATGTCGCCGACCGCGAATCGGCGGAGGTTCCGGTCGCGCGTGTTCAGTTCGACCTCGACGGAGCCGTTCACGTCGCGGAACTCGTTGGCCTGCCAGTCGAGGACCGGCCACCCGCCGTCCTCGAACTCGACGTCGACCAGCCCGTCCTCGATCTCGATCGCGCCGATCCGCACCCAGGAGCCCCAGCCGGGCGGGCCGGGCTCGCCGGGCTCCTCGCGCGCGAAGATCTCCTGGAAGTTCCAGCGCTCGTCCGCGCCGCGCACGAGCCGGATCTCGGGTCGGATCAGCCGCACCTCGTCCACGGCGATGCGCTGGTCGAGCAGAGGCCGCAGGGAGTAGCGGGCGCGCGCGGTCTCGGTCACCAGCAGGGGGACGCCGTCCTCCCCCGCGATGACCAGGTCGTGGAGCACGACGCCCGTCAGCACGCTTCCCTCGACTCCGCCCAGCCGGACCGAGCCGTGAACCGCCGCGTCGAGCCGGCTCTCGATCTGGCCGCGCACGAACTCGTGCCCCCACTGCGTCTGGAGCCACAGCATGCCGCCCACCACCGCCACCCCCGCAAGCGCCACCACCAGCGCCACCACGAACAACACCTTGCTCAGCACCCCGCTCATCGCCTGCCCATCATCCCGTCATCGCTTTTGTTTTCCGCCGCCGACCGGAAAGGTCGCTCGAAACGGTCCAGATGCAAGGCGGGCGACGATGGGCCGTCGGCGACCGCGTCAGAAGGAAGGGCCGATCGAGATGTGGAACACCCACTTCGGCAAGAACTCCTCGTCGCTCGACGTTCGGCGTGCCACGTCGAACCGGATCGGTCCCACCGGCGTTGCGTACCGCACCCCGGCTCCCGGCGTGTACTTCAGATCCCCGAACGACATCTCGTCCGGGTTGCTCCACACGTTGCCGGCGTCGACGAAAGCGGCGCCGGTCAGGCTGCCGCGCAGTGGGAAGCGCAGCTCGAGACTGGTTTCGAACAGGGCCCTCCCCCCCACCGGCTCCGGGTCGCGCTCCTGCCCGAAGCTCGCGGGATCGTCCTTGGGTCCCAGCTGGCGCCGCTCGTACCCCCTCACGCTGGAGGCGCCGCCGGCGAACAGCCGCTGGAACAGCGGCACGCGATCGTTCTCGCCGCCGTATCCGAAGATGACCCCCGGCAGGATCTTCCCGGCCAGGATCCATCCCTCCCGCACCTCGACGTAGCGGGTCACAAGCAAGGTCGTCTTCTGGTAGCCGTACTCTCCGCCGAGGAAGGGAAGGCCGACCTGGTGGGCGAGGTTCATCTGCGAGCCGCGCGTGGGCCGGAACAACGAGTCTGTGCCGTCGTAGGAGACGCCGGCCTCCGAGTAGATGAGGTTGCTGGGGTTGATGAACTCCCTTCCCAGCTCCGGGATCAGCACGCCCTCGTCGAACTCGGTGAATTCGTCCCTCTCCGCCGTCAGCCCGGCGCGCGCCTGCCAGCGGCGGCTCATCCGCAGCCCGGCGCGCATGGTGGCTCCCACGCGCCCGACCGTGTAGTTGGGCTCGGTCTCGAACCGCAGGAAGGCGGTGGCGAGGTAGCTCAGCTGCGGGAGGAGGAAGGACGGCTGCCGGTAGGTGACCGCCGCCTCCTTCTCGAGCTGCGAGTACTGGCCCCTGACCTCCAGCTGGCGCGCCTCGCCGAAGAAGTTCCGGTCGAGCCACGACGCGCTGACGCGCACCAGATCCTCGGTTCCGTAGCCGAGCCCGACGCGGACGACGTGG
>JBHENR010000245.1:0-2778 GCA_046262555.1 Gemmatimonadota bacterium
TCTCGTATGCGCCCTGCCGCAGCGCGTCGAGGCGCCGCCTCCGCTCGTCCGGTTCCAGGCTGGAATTGATGGCGGTGGCGCTGAAGCCCAGCCGGGTGATGGCGTCCACCTGGTCCTTCATCAGGCTGATGAGTGGGGAGAGGACCAGCACCGTGCCCGGCAGCAGGCGGGCCGGCAGCTGGAACGTGAGCGATTTGCCGGCTCCGGTAGGCATCACGGCGACGCAGTCCCGGCTGGCCAGCACGGCCTCGATGACGCGCTCCTGACCCGGGCGGAAGGAATCGAAACCGAACACCTCGCGCAACACCTGGCGCGGGTCGGTGAGTCGGGCCGGGGTCAAGGGAAGCGGCAATTCGTGAATCGCGTGATCCTCGGGGAGGGGATTCGAGCCGACGTACGCAGCCCGAGTATAGCCGCGCCCGAAATCGCGCGCCCGGCGGCGACAACGCATGCGCAGACGCCTTGAGCGGCTGGCGCACCCACCGGGTCGCTTCGGATATTCGACGACCCTGTTCCGGTTTCCGTTGATTCCTCTGAGGAGGCACCCGTGAAGCAGCGCTCCATTCTCCTGGTTCTCGGTCTCGTCATCACCGGGCTGGCGGCCGCGCCACTTCGAGCGCAGTCGGCGGATGAGTCCGCGGTGCTGGACGTCGTCACCCGATTCTTCGATGGCATGCGGGCGGCCGACAGCGCCGCCATGCGGGCCACGCTGATGCCCTCCGTCATCCTGCACTCGGCGTCGATTCGCGACAGCGCTCCCGTACTCGAGCTGGCCGCGATGGAGGAGTTCCTGGTCGCCGTCGGCACACCCCGCCCGGAGGTGTGGGATGAGCGGCTGACCAATTCGGTGGTCCGGATCGACGGCCCGCTGGCGATGGTCTGGACCGACTACGCGTTTTACATCGGCGAGCGATTCAGCCACTGCGGCGTGGACGTGTTCCAGCTCTTCCGCGCCGCCGACGGCTGGAAAATCTTCGCTATCGCCGACACCCGCCGCCGGGAGGGCTGCGCGCCGCCGTCCGCCGAGTAGTAACTTCCCCGCTGGACCTGGACCCACTCCCCGGCGCGGAGGACGGCATGCGGTATCGGCACCTCGGTCAATCCGGACTCAAGGTGTCGACCGTGGGGCTGGGATCGTGGCTCACCTACGGCGGCACGGTGGAAGAAGACGCCGCCCGGGCGTGCATCGCCCGCGCCTATGCGCTGGGCGTCACGTTCTTCGACACCGCCAACGTCTACGCCCGGGGCGAGGCCGAGATCGTCATGGGACGCGCCCTGGCCGCCTACCCGCGCGACAGCTTCGTCCTCGCCACCAAGGTCTACTTTCCGATGGGCGACGGGCCCTGCGACCGGGGCCTGTCCCGCAAGCACGTCTTCGAGCAGTGCCACCACTCCCTGCGCCGGCTGGGCGTCGAGTACATCGATCTCTACCAGTGTCATCGCTACGACGACGAGACCCCGCTGGACGAGACGTGCGAGATCATGAATGACCTGATCCGCCAGGGGAAGGTGCTCTACTGGGGCGTCTCCGAATGGGAGGCGGACGAGATCACGGCGGCGGTCGAGCTTTGCCGGGACGCCGGCTGGAGCGCCCCGGTCAGCAACCAGCCCGAGTACAATGCGCTGCAGCGCTCGATCGAGGCGGAGATCCTGCCCGCCTGCGTCGAGCTGGGGCTGGGAAGTGTTGTCTGGTCACCGCTGGCCCAGGGCGTGCTGACGGGCAAGTACCGGACCGCGGACCAGGTGCCGGCCGGAAGCCGCGCGGCCGGACCCCACGCGGGCTTCATGGGGCGCTATCTGGATCAGGACGTCCTCGACGCGGCGCAGGCGGCGGCGCGGGTGGCGGCCGAGGCCGGCCAGCCGCTCGCCCGGCTGGCCCTCGCGTGGGGCCTGCGGCACCCCGAGATCTCAAGCGTGATCGCGGGGGCGATGACGGTGCGCCACGTGGAAGAGAACGTCGCGGCGGCGGAGCTGCGGGTGGACGAGGCCGTGTTCGAGGCGCTCGACCGGGCGCTGGCGTCGGTGTCGGTGGAGCCGGTGTAGCATGGCGGCCGTGGATCTCGTCGAACTTCAGGTCGGGGAGCTGACGGTGCGCATCGACCGGCTCCTCTGCGTCGGATTCGGCGACTGTATTACCGAGGCCCCCGACGCCTTCGCCCTCGATGCGGAGGGGATCGCCGAGTTCACTCCCGCCACCGCCGGCACCGCCCGTGAGCTGTTGCTCAAGGCGTGCGCGGCCTGCCCCGTCGATGCGCTCGCCGTGCTCGACGGCGACGGCGCCCAGCTCGTCCCCTGATGCCGCGCCGCATCCGCACCTATCATGACGTCGCCGATCCGGGCGCCGAGGACATCATCGGCCAGGTCAGCGCCCAGGGACGGCGGCTGGCCGAGCGCCTGGCTCCGATCGGACGAACGGTGGCCGTCGCCAGCGGCAAGGGCGGGGTGGGGAAGAGCGCGGTGACGGCGAACCTCGCGGCCGCGCTGGCGGCACACGGTCTCGCCGTCGGCGCGGCGGACGCCGACCTCAATGGCCCCTCACTGGCCCGCATGCTGGGCGCCGCCGGCGGTTCATTGCGGGTGGTGGACGGCGCGGTCGAGCCGGCCGTCGGCGCGGGCGGCGTCAAGGTCATGTCGATGGACCTTCTCTTGTCGGCCGACGACGCGCCGGTCGCCTGGCGGGAACCCGACATGGGCCACTTCATCTATCAGAGCACGCTCGAGACCGGCGCCCTGCGGGAGTTCCTGGCGGATGTCGCCTGGGGGCCGCTCGACGTGCTG
>JBHENR010000246.1:0-2539 GCA_046262555.1 Gemmatimonadota bacterium
CCGACCAGGTCGGCGAACCAGACGGCGGCGAGATGATGCTCGTGAGTCATGGAGGACAGCGCGGAGCTACGAGCCGCCGTCCGCGTCCGCCGGGTTGGCGACCAGCATGCCCGTCGCTCCTCTGGCAAGGCCTGACAACACGGCACTCACGCCGCCGGATCCGGCGACCACAACTCCAGCAGATTGCCGTCCAGGTCGTAGAAATAGTACGCATCGGCTTCCATCCATTGCAGCCGGATGGGACCCCATACGTCACCCGCGTGACCCCGCACACGCGCGATCGTCTGCTCGACGTCTTCGCGGGACACGTGGAGCGCGTAATGCACGGGCCCCCACCGCTGGCCTGGTGGATGAGGTGAGTGCTCCTCAAAAAGCAACGGGCCCTTGCGGAGCGCGATCCGCTGGGGACGATCGGGGGAACCCATGCGGAACCAGGCCCACTCCTCCGTCACCTCCCTCTCGGCTTCGAGACCGAGCGTGTCGCGATAGAAAGCGGCGGCTCGTTTCACGTCCCCGACGATGAGGACGAGCTCGGAGATGCCTCTCACCGCATCGCTCATTCCGTCGCCGATTGCGCCCTTCCTGAAACGTGGTGGGGAGCACAGGACTCGAACCTGTGACCTCCTGCATGTCAAGCAGGCGCTCTAACCAGCTGAGCTAGCCCCCCACGCAACTCGGGCAGGGCCAAAAGGATACCGTCGCGCGGGTGGCGTGGCAAAGGGAACGGACCGGCTTGCTCGCCGCTGACGCGGCCCCCTACCTTGCCCTCCATGGCCGCCACGCCTCCCCCGCGCGCGCGCCCGGTCCGCGAGGCGTGGGGCACCCGGCTCGGGCTGATCCTCGCCATGGCCGGCAACGCCATCGGCCTCGGCAACTTCCTGCGCTTCCCGGTGCAGGCCGCCACCCACGGCGGCGGCGCGTTCATGATCCCCTACTTTCTGTCGCTGCTGCTGTTCGGCATTCCGCTGATGTGGGTCGAATGGGCGATCGGCCGCCACGGCGGCGTTCGGGGTCACCGCTCGACCCCGGGGATGTTCCACGCCCTCTGGGCCCACCCGCTCGCCCGCTACGCCGGCGCGCTCGGGATCCTGATGCCGTTAGTGGTGATGCTCTACTACACCTACGTCGAGTCGTGGTCACTGGGATACGCGCTGTTCTCCCTGACCGGCGCCTTCGGCGAGACGCTCTCGATCGACTCGATGACGGCGTTCCTCCAGGGCTACCAGGGCGCGACTCCGGGCGCGGGGTTCTTCCACAACCTGGCGCTGGGTCCGGTCATTTTCCCGACGGTGGCGTACGGGTTCTTCCTGGTGACGCTGGCGGCGAATCTCTACTTCCTCCATCGCGGCTTGAGCGGAGGCATCGAAAAGGTCGCGCTCTACGGCATGCCGGTGCTGTTCGTCTTCGCCATCGCGGTGATGATCCGGGTGTTGACGCTGGGGACGCCCGACCCGGCGCAGCCCGGAAACAATGTGCTCGCCGGCCTGGGATTCATCTGGAACCCGGACCTCTCGGCGCTCGGTGACGCCACCGTCTGGCTGGCGGCGGCGGGGCAGGTGTTCTTCACCCTCTCGCTCGGCCAGGGCTCGTTGCACTGCTACGCCTCGTATCTGCGGCCCAAGGACGATCTGGCGCTCTCGGGCCTCGCGACGGCGGCGACGAATGAGACGGCGGAGGTCGTGCTGGGCAGCACGATCGCCATTCCCGCGGCGGTCGCGTTCTTCGGCGTGGCGGCGACGACGCAGCTCGCCGGCAGCGGGCCGTTCAATCTCGGGTTCGTCACGCTGCCGGTCGTCTTCGATCAGATTCCGGGCGGGGCGCTCTTCGGGGCGCTGTGGTTTTTCCTCCTCTTCATCGCCGGGATCACTTCGTCGCTCGCGATGGGGCAGGTGGTAATCGCCTTCCTGGGCGACGCCTTTGGCGTCCCCCGGGGCCGGGCCGTCGCCTGGCTGGGCGCGGCGGTCTTCCTGGGCTCGCAGCCGGTGATCTTCCTCTTGGGAAGCGGGTACATGGGCGAGCTCGACTTCTGGGCCGGATCGTTCGGCCTGTTTCTCTTCGGGACGATCGAGATGATCCTCTTCTCCTGGGTCTTCGGCATTCGACGCGGCTGGGAGGAGATCACGCAGGGGGCCGACATCCGCATTCCTCGCATCTTCCGTTTCCTGATCGGCTGGGTGACGCCCGTCCTGATGATCGGGATCCTGATCGGCTGGCTCACCCAGGGCGCGGTGGACGTGGTCCTGATGCGGGACGTGGATGCCGCGGCCCGAAGCACCGTGCTGGCGGCCCGCGGCTTCCTCGTCGCCACGCTGGTGGCGCTCCTCTGGATGATCCGGCGCGCCTGGCGGGGGCGGTCGCAGGAGTCGGTTGCCGGGGAGGTCACCGCGTGACGCCGGGCGGATGGATCATGCTGCTCGGGGCCTGCGGGGGCATCCTGGCCCTTACCGCGTGGTGCCTGGCGAAGGTGCTGGCGCGCGGCGGGGCGCGGCGCCTGTGAACTGGCTGCTGCCCCTGATCGGCTCCTTCGTCGGCGGCTGGG
>JBHENR010000247.1:0-9159 GCA_046262555.1 Gemmatimonadota bacterium
GCGGTGCAGCGCGACATCCCCGTCATCGAACGGCAGGGCCGGCGCTTCGTGGCGCTGGCGGAGATCGCCCGCCTGCTGGGCGGCGAGGTCACCCTCGCCGACGGTGAGCGCGCCACGCTCGACGTCGACGGCGCGCAGTACATCGTGCATCGCCGGATCCCCTATCTGGAACATGCCGGCCGCTGGTATCAGATGACCGAGCCGGCGCAGAAGGACGCCCGCGGCTACTTCCTGCCGGCGTCGAGCGTGCGGACGCTCCTGCCGCACCTCTGGCCCGGCCGGGTGGCGGTGCCCGCCGGACCCGGCGCGGACGCCGCCGCGTCGGACGCCGGCGTGGACGTCTGGACCGCGCCCGGCCGGACGCGGCTCGACTTCCGCCTGGCCGCCGCTCCCGGCGTCACGGTGGACGATGGCACCCCCGGCACGCTCCGGCTCCACCTTGCCGACGTCTCGCTCCCGCCCGACCTCGCGCGGGGACTGACCGCCGTCGGGCTGGTGGATTCCGCCAGCGTCGAGCGGGAGCCCGGCGGCACGGCGGTCACGCTGTGGCTGGCGCGCGCGGCGACGATCTACGCCGTCTCCCCGATCCGCGAGCCGGCCGGCCTCGAGGTCGTGCTGCTGGCCGCGGCGCCGGACGAGGCCGGCGCCCTGCTGGCGCCCGACGTCGCCATGGTCGAGCCCGACCGGTCGCGGGAGGATGCCGCACGCGAAGCGCGGCGCGTCGCGACCCCACCGCCCGGTGCGCCCGAGCTCGATGCCGCGCCCGCCCAGCCGGGGCGCGTCCGGCCTCCTGGCGGCTGGACGATCGTGCTCGACGCCGGCCATGGCGGACGGGACGGCGGCGCGCAGGGCCCCGGCGGATCCGCCGAGAAGGACGTCACGCTGGCGGTCACGCGCGCCCTGGCCACCGCGCTGGCGGCGGCCGATCCCGCGCTGCGCGTCGTGCTCACCCGATCCGACGACACCTTCATCCCACTCGGCGAGCGGACCCGCCGCGCCAATGCCGAGCGCGCCGACCTGTTCATCTCGATCCACGCCAACTCCGCCGAGCGCGCGGGGGCGGAGGGGTTCGAGACGTACTTCCTCTCGGCGGCCAAGACCGAGGACGCGCGCCGGGTGGCGCGGATGGAGAATGCGGCGCTCCGCTACGAGACGCCGTCGGTTGCCCGGGCTCCATCCGGCGACGTAAACTTCATCCTCTGGGATCTGGCGCAGAACGAACATCTGCGCGCCTCGAGCGCGCTCGCCGCCTCGGTGCAGGAGGAGCTCGACCGGCGGCTTCCTCTCGAAAGCCGGGGCGTGAAGCAGGCCGGCTTTTTTGTCCTCAACGGCGCCTTCATGCCGGCCATCCTCTTCGAGATGGCGTTCATCAGCAATCCCCGGGAGGAAGCGCTGCTCAATGACCCGGCGTTCCGCGCCCGCCTCGTGGACGGCCTCGCCGACAGCCTGCTCGGCTACCTCGACCAGTACGGCCGGCAGACGATCAGTCCGACCGCCGCCCGCTAGCGGGAGCGCGCCCGGGGCGGCCCTCGCCGCCCTGCTGCTCCTCACCAGCGTCTCGTGCGCCTATCTCAACACGCTCTACAACGCCCAGCAGGCGTATGACGAAGGCGTGCGGCTGTCCGATGCGGCCCGCGACTCGCTACCCGCCGCGGCCCGCGTGCAGTTCGAGCGCGCGGCCGAGAAGAGCGGGGTCGTGTTGGACCGCTATGGCGACACCCGCTACGCCGACGACGCGCTGCTGCTGCTGGGCCGCTCCCTGCTGGCGCTCGGCTCTCATGCCGATGCGAGCGCCTCGTTTCAGCGCCTGATCGAGCGGTTCCCCGAAAGCGACCTGGCGGACGCCGCGCGGCTGGGCCTGGCGCAGAGCGAGCGCCGACGGGGCGACCTCGGCGCGGCCGAGGCGGCGCTCGCGCCGCTCCTCGCTGATGCAGACGAGCCGCTGCCGGCCGACGTGCTGTATGAGCAGGCGCTGATCGCGCTGGGCTCCGGCGCCCATGAGGCGGCGGTGGCAGGATTTCGCGATCTGCTGGCGGCGCATCCCGGCTACGCGCGGGAGCGCGGCATCGGGGTGCAGTTCGCCGATGCCGAGCTGGCGGCGGGACAGGTGGACGCGGCGCTCGCCGCCTACACCGCCTTCCGCGACCAGGCGCCGGATCCGGCCGCGCGGGCGCAACTTGCCCTTCGCATTGCGAACGCCCTGTCCGTCGCGGGCCGCCCGGATGACGCCCTGACCGCCTATGGCGAGGTGCTGGAGGGGTCGCCCGCCGACTCGCTCGCCGCGCGGATCCAGTGGGAGCGCGGCGTGCTGTTCGCGGCGCAAACGGCCTGGGCTGACGCCGAGGACGCCTGGCGGAAGGTCGCCGAGCTGGCGCCCGGCACCGCGATCGCGAGCCGCGCGACACTGGCGCGGGGGCGGATGGTGTGGCGCACGCGGGGCGAGCGCGCGGCGGGCCTGGAGATCCTCCTCGACGCGTTTCTCCATGCGCCGCTGAGCGCGGCCGGCGACTCCGCCCGGGCGGAGGCCCGCGCGCTCGCGCGGGTGATCCATTACGAGGACCTGGCCTCCGGCGAAACCGAGGTGGCCGGGCTCGTGGACACCACGCTGGCGCGCTCCACCGCGCTGTACCGGCTCGCCGAAGAGGTGCTCGAGGCCGAGCGCGACCCGGCCGCCGCGGCGCGGCTGTTCGCGCGGCTGGGCGAGCAGTACCCGGAGACTCCCTGGCGCCCCCGCGCGCTGCTGGCGGCCGGCCTGCTGGCACGGGAGGCCGGTGATTCCGCGACCGGAACGCAGCGGCTGCACGCCCTGATCGCGGCGTATCCCGATGATCCGGCGAGTGATTCGGCCCGCCGGGCGCTCGACCTGCCGGTGCCGGATCGAGCCGGGGGTTTCTACGGCGGGGGGGCGCAGCTGCGCGAGCTCGCCAACGCGCTGCCGGACGCCCCGGACCCGCTGCTCCAGATCGTCGATCAGATGGATCGCTACGGGGGCCGGCGGGTGGCGCCGCGGGCCGATCCGGGCCGCGCCATCGCCCGGCCCGGCCCGCCGCCCGCCGCCGGGGCGCCGCCACCGCCCGATACACCGCCGGAGACGGGCCTGCCGCCGGACCCCGCGTCAGATCGGGATCCGTGACCGGGGCCCCGCCCGCGCGGGTGAGGATCCTGCCGCTCGCCGGGCTCGACGAGGTCGCCGACGGCACGGCCTGGCTCCGCTTCGATGCCCCCGCCGACGCCGCCTGCCTGCCCGGCCAGTTCTTCATGCTGGGACCCGCGGCGCCGGGGAACGCGCTGCTCCTGGGGCGCCCGTTTTCCATCGGCGATTCCTATGATGGTCAGTGGCACTTTCTGCTCCGGGCGCTGGGGCGCGGAACCGCCTGGCTGGGCGCGCGTCCGGTGGGCACGCCACTGCGGCTGGTCGGCCCGCTGGGCCGGCCGTTCCAGTTGCCGGAACGGGAGGTGCACCGGGTCGTCGCCGGGGGGATCGGCCTGGCTCCGTTCTTCTTTCTGGCCCGCCGCCTGCGCATCGAGCAGCCCGGCGCCCGCCTCGAGCTCTACTACGGGGAGCGGACCGCGGGCGCGCACGTGCCGATCGAGGACCCCGAGCTTTTCCACCGCGTCGAGCGGTTCACGGACGACGGCAGCGCGGGAATGCCGGGGTCGGTCCTCGGCGGCCTGCCGGAGGACCGTGCCGCCGCCTGGTACGCCTGCGGCCCGCACGGAATGCTGCGGGCGCTGGCCGCGCAGCTCGAAGCCGCGGGGGTCTCCGGCGCCCAGTTCTCGCTGGAAGAGCGGATGGCGTGCGGCTTCGGGGTCTGCCAGGCGTGTATCGTGCCGATGCGCGATGCACCCCCCCGGTATCGGCTCCTCTGTCTCGACGGGCCGGTGATGGATCCGCGCGCGGTCCAGTGGTAGCCGACCCGCTCGCGACCACGGTCGGGCCGCTGGCGCTGCAGAACCCGGTGCTGGCGGCCAGCGGCACATTCGGCTACGGCGACGCCTTCGGGAGCTTTTTCCCGCTCGACATCCTGGGCGGGTTCGTCACCAAGACCCTGTTCGCCGCGCCGCGGGACGGCAACCCCGCTCCCCGGATCGTCGAGACGAGCGCCGGCA
Organism: Gemmatimonadota bacterium; assembly: GCA_046262555.1. GTDB lineage: Bacteria > Gemmatimonadota > Gemmatimonadetes > JACCXV01 > JAHWKZ01 > JBHENR01. Next base: position 4,111 of record JBHENR010000247.1, read on the forward strand.
TGCTCAACTCGATCGGCCTCGCCAACGTCGGCTGGGGCGCCTTCGTCAGGGACAAGGCGCCGGCGGTCAACGCCGCCCGCGGCTCGGCGCGGCTCATCGTCAACATCGCCGGCAATGCGCCGGAGGAATATCAGGCCCTGGCGGCGGCGGTGGAGGCCGACCGGGCGGCGGCCGGGTGCGATGCGATCGAGGTCAATGTGTCGTGCCCCAATGTCCGGGAGGGGGGGACCCATATCGGCTGCGACCTCACCGCGTTCCGCGCCGTGGTCCGCGGCGTGCGGGCCGAGACGACGCTGCCCGTCTTCGTGAAACTGTCACCCAACGTCGCTGACGTCGTGCCCTTCGCGGCGTGCGCCGCGGATGAGGGCGCCGACGGCGTGTCGCTGATCAATACTCTATATGGCATGCGGATCGACACCCGCACCGGCCGGCCCGTGCTGGGAACCGGCTCGGGCGGCCTCTCCGGCCCGGCCATCCTGCCGGTCGGCATCCACTGGGTCTACCGGGTGCGCGCGGCGCTGCCGGACCTGCCGATTCTGGCGATCGGGGGGATCGTGACGTGGCGCGACGCGCTCGAGTACCTGATGGCCGGGGCGCAGGCGATTCAGGTCGGCACGGCCGCCTTTGTCAATCCCCACGCGGCGCCCGAGATCCTCGCCGGCCTGGCGCGGTACTGCGCCACCCGCGGGACGACGATCGCGGCGCTCTCCGGCGCCGCGCATCGCTCCGTCCCCGGCGCGGGACAGCCCGCCGAGCCCCCCGTCTGGACCGGATGAGCCGGCCCGCCGTCATCGTCGCGCTCGACCAGGCGGACCCGGCCACGGCGCGCGCCTGCGCGGCCTCGTTCCGGGGGACGGCGGAGCGGGTCAAGCTGGGCAGCGGGCTGTTCACCCGGGCCGGCCCGGCGCTCGTCCGCGAGCTGGTGGCCGAGGGGTTCCGCGTCTTTCTCGACCTCAAGTTCCACGACACGCCGGCCACGGTGGGGGGCGCCGTGGCGGCGGCTGCCGAGCTGGATATCGAGCTCCTCACGCTGCATGCCGCCGGCGGGCCGGCCATGCTGGCCGCGGCGCGCGCGGCCGCGGACGCCGCTCCCCGCCCGCCGCGGCTCCTGGGGGTCACGCTGCTCACCAGCCTCGACGCCGCCACCCACGCCCGGATCGCCGGCCCCGGCGCGCGCGACCTGTCGGCGACGGTTCGCAGCCTGGCGGCCCTGGCGCGGGAAGCCGGTCTCGACGGGTGCGTCTGCGCCACCCACGAGGCGGCGGCCGTCGCGGCGGAGCTGGGGCCCGGGGCCCTGGTGGTCGTCCCCGGCATCCGCCCGGCCTGGTCGACCTCGGACCACTCCGGCCAGGCCCGGCTGGCCACGCCGGCCGCCGCCGCCGCCGCGGGAGCTACGCATATCGTTGTAGGGCGGGCGGTGACCGCGGCGGCCGATCCCGCCGCCGCGCTGGCGCGTATCGAGGCTGAGCTCGCCTCGGAACGCCCCCGATGATGAGGGATTCCGGCGGCGGCTGGCTCGGCCGGCTGCGCGCGCGCGAGGCGCTGCTGGAGGGCCACTTCCGGCTCTCCAGCGGGCTCCACAGTCCCCACTACGTCCAGTGCGCCCGGCTGCTCCAGCACCCGGAGGACGCCGAAGCGGCCGCCCAGGCGCTCGCCGCCCGGCTGGCGCCCCTGCTGCCCGAGCCGCCGGCCGTCGTGCTGTCACCCGCGCTCGGCGGGATCGTCCTGGGCCACGAGCTGGCCCGGGTCTGGGGCTGCCGCGCGATCTTCGCCGAGCGGGCCGGCCAGCCTTCCAGCCAGCCGGCCGCGCTCACGCTGCGGCGCGGCTTTGCGCTCGCGGCCGGCGAGCCATTCGTCGCGGTGGAGGACGTCGTGACCACGGCGGGCTCGCTCCGTGAGTTGCTCGCTGTGGCGATCGCCACCGGGGCACGGCCGATCGGCGCCGCGGCGCTGGTCGACCGCGCGGGCGGCGCCCTCGCGTGGGAGCTGCCGTTCGCCGCGCTCGTCACCCTGTCGGGGGTGCAGTGCGAACCGGCGATATGCCCCCAGTGCGCCGCCGGCGTGCTGCTCGAGCGTCCCGGCAGCCGGGTGGATGTGACGGATAGAGAGGGAACAAAGCAGGGCCGATAACGTATGGTAGCCATGTTCCGACCGCTTCTCCGCCTGCTCCCCGCCACGGTCCTGCTGCTGGCGGGCGTGGCCGCATCCCCCCGCTCCGCGGCAGCCCAGGACATGACCGAGATCGGCGTCACCCTGCCGCTCCAGGACGCGCCGCCGGTTCCCGCGCCGCTGCAGGAGATCTACCGCCAGCTGGCGACGTACTGGGAGCAGGAAAACGCCCGCGGGATCGCCCAGTTCGTGCGCGGCGGCCGGATCTATGTGGTGGTGCAGCGCGCCGGCGTCGGCGAGCGTCTGGCGGGCGGCCAGCTTCGTTATCTGCTCGAGGAGCTGTTCGACAAGGCGGTCGAAGTCAGCTTCCGCTTTCCCGCCACCGCGGCCTACGATCCCGCGGCCGGTACCGGCTACGCCATCGGCGAGCGGGTCTATCAGGAGCCCCCGGGCGTGGAAGCGCGGATCGACCGGGTCTTCGTCGGCGCGCGCAGCGAGCGTGGCCGATGGATGCTGACGGAGTTGCGACTGACCGTTCGGTAGTATCTTCCCGGCATGCCGCTCGTCCTGTACGACACGCTGCGGCGAGCGCCGGTCCCCTTCGAGCCGCTCGTCCCCGGAACCGCCCGCGTCTACACCTGCGGGCCGACGGTTCACGACTTCGCCCACATCGGCAATCTGCGGACATTCCTGTTCGAGGATCTGCTCCGCCGGACGCTGGCGGCGCGCGGGTTCGCCCTCACCCAGGTGATGAACCTCACCGACGTGGACGACAAGATCATCGCCAAAGCGCAGGCCGCCGGTCTGCCGATCGGGGACTTTACCGCCCGCTACACCGAGGCGTTCTTCGAGGATCTCGCCACGCTGCGGATCGAGCGGGCCGAGCGGTATCCGGCCGCCACCGCGCACATCGAGGCGATGGTGGCGTTGATTCAGCGGCTCCAGGCGGGTGGTCACACCTATACCGCCGACGACGGCTCGATCTACTTCCGGATCACCACCTTTCCCGGCTACGGCCGGCTTTCCGGCATCGCCCTGTCGGGGATGCAGGACGGCGCGCGCGTCGCCGCCGACGAGTACGACAAGGAGGACCCCAAGGACTTCGCCCTCTGGAAAGCCGCCGCTTTGCCCGAAACCGGCTGGGAGACCCCGCTCGGCTATGGCCGGCCCGGCTGGCACATCGAATGCTCGGCCATGGCGATGGCGTACCTGGGGGAGTCGTTCGACATCCATACCGGCGGGGTGGACAACATCTTCCCCCACCACGAGAACGAGATCGCCCAGTCCGAGGCCGCCACCGGGCACCCCTTCGCCCGCTACTGGCTCCACGCCGAGCACCTCATCGTGGATGGCCAGAAGATGGCCAAGTCGCTGGGGAATTTCTTTACCCTGCGCGACCTGCTGGGCCGCGGGTATTCCCCGCGCGCAATTCGTTACCTGCTGCTGTCGGTCCACTACCGGACGCCGCTGAACTTCACCTTTGCCGGGCTCGATCAGGCGGCCGCCGCGCTGGAGCGGATCACCGCCTTCGCCCGCCGGCTGGCCGAGCTCCCGGCGCCGGCCCCGGGCGCCTTGCCGGACCCCGACTGGACCGCCCGGGCGGGTCAGGCGGCGGCCGGCTTCGCCGCCGCGATCGACGACGATCTGAACACCAGCCGGGCGCTGGGCGTCCTCTTCGAGTGGATCCGGGACGCGAACCGGGCGCTGGACGCGGGCCTGGCGACGGCGGCGGATCGCGCCGCCGGGGACGCGGTCCTGGCGACGTTCGACCGCCTCTATGATGTCCTCGAGCCGGACCCCGGCGACGGGGCGCTGGCGGCCGATGTCGAGGCCCTGATCCGGGACCGGGAGACCGCCCGCAGCGCGCGGGACTTCGCCCGCGCGGACGGGATCCGCGACGAGCTCGCGGGCCTCGGGATCGTGCTCGAAGACACGCCGCAGGGAGTCCGCTGGAAGCGCCTGACGCGGCCTTGACGATACCGCGGGATCCGGTATATTCGGGTTCTTTTCTCTGGGGGCAAAGTGCGCCCGCCCGCGACGCCTGCAGCACCTGGTCGATCGGGCCGATGTAGCTCAATTGGTAGAGCAGCTGATTTGTAATCAGCAGGTTACCAGTTCGAGTCTGGTCATCGGCTCCACCCGGGGCGACGAGTGAGCTGGAGGTTCGTTCCGGAGGGATACCGAAGCGGCCAAACGGGGCAGACTGTAAATCTGCTGGCTTATGCCTTCGGAGGTTCGAATCCTCCTCCCTCCACCAGATGCGCTCTTCATCAGATGGGCAGATGGGCAGATGCGCGGGAGTAGCTCAATTGGCTAGAGCACGAGCCTTCCAAGCTCGGGGTTGCGGGTTCGAGACCCGTCTCCCGCTCCACCGAAGCCTCGCGGGCCCAGGTAGCTCAGTCGGTAGAGCACGTCCTTGGTAAGGACGAGGTCGGCGGTTCAATCCCGCTCCTGGGCTCCAGGATTTCTACCGATCCACCAGACCGGAGGCATTCGATGAGCAAGGCGAAGTTTGAGCGGACGAAGCCGCACGTGAACGTGGGGACGATCGGGCACGTGGATCATGGGAAGACGACGCTGACGGCGGCGATCACGGCGATTCAGGCGAAGCAGGGGCTGGCGCAGTTCACGGCGTATGACCAGATCGACAAGGCGCCGGAGGAGAAGGCGCGGGGGATCACGATCGCCACGGCGCACGTGGAGTACGAGACGGCGGCCCGGCACTATGCGCACGTGGACTGTCCAGGGCATGCCGACTACGTGAAGAACATGATCACGGGGGCGGCGCAGATGGACGGGGCGATCCTGGTGGTGAGCGCGGCCGACGGGCCGATGCCGCAGACGCGGGAGCACATCCTGTTGGCGCGCCAGGTGGGGGTGCCGTACATCGTGGTGTTCCTGAACAAGGTGGACCAGGTGGACGACGCGGAGCTGTTGGAG
>JBHENR010000248.1:0-4505 GCA_046262555.1 Gemmatimonadota bacterium
TCCCCCGGCTGCACGCCGAGGCGGCCCGGCGCCGACGCGGCCACGGCGGCCAGGAACTCGTCCACCTCCAGCACGGCGTTGGCGATCAGCGGATAGCTCAGGTGGACGGACGCCTCGTAGGCGGGGACGCTCTCCGCGCCGATCGCATCGGCCAGGAAGGTGACGTCGTAGCCCGCCTCCATGGCGCGCCGCCCGGTGCTCTCGCAGCACAGGTTCGCGGTCATCCCCGCGATCACCAGGTGCGTGGTCCCCAGGCGCCGCAGCTGCTCCGGCAGGTCGGTCTCGAAGACGTCGATCCCTTTGTGGGGCAGGAGCACCGTCTCGTCGCCGCGCGGCCGCAGGTCGGGGTGGAAGTCGGCCCCCCAGCTCCCGGCCAGGAACATCTTGCGCTCGAACATCAGCCGGTTGATCCCGGAGCGGCGCTGCAGCGCCCGGTCGGTGTAGTCCTCCGCGGTGTAGGCCATCGGCGCGAACAGGACCGGGATGCCCCGCGCGCGCGCCCCCTCGATGGCGCGCTTGAGGTGGCCCACCACGTCGTGCAGTGTGACGGTGGTCTTCGCCAGCTCCCAGGCGGCACCCCCCTCCGAGAGGAAGTCGTTCACCGGGTCGATCACCAGCAGGGCGGTCCGGCCCGGCGGGAACGCGATCCCTGCTTCCCCCTGCGGCAGGTCGGTCGCGCCGCCTTCCCCATCGCGACCGGCTCGATCCGTGCCCCTGGCGCCCATCGTGTCTCCCTCCATCGCCCGGCGCTCCGCCCGCCACCCGGCCATGCCGGCTGGGCGGCGGGGCTCGGCTCCCCGGCCCAGACCGCCCCGACTCGCGGGTGGATGCGTGGATCGCCGGCGCGTCGTCTCCCCGGGAGGTGGTTGCGCGACGCACCACCGTCACCCGGCCGGCAGCCCGCGGGCGCCGACCTGTGCGCCTGGCCATCATACCCCAACCGGCGGTCGGGGGAAGCGAGGTTCGTGACATGTCGGGCTGCGCTGCCCGGTGCCGGCCAGCAGCCCCCGGGGCGGCACGGGGCACAGGACCGCGCACGGTGGCAAGCTCTACGCGGTCAGCCGCGAGAGCATTCGGCGCATCGTCCGGCGGTGCAGGTAGCCGTCGGACAGCCTTCGCCTGGCTCCTCTCCATTCGTGGGCGAGAATGTGGCAGCGCGACGCGACAGACCATCCGCCCTGCCGGGATGGCCGTGGGCGACCCCTCATCAGGAGCACCGCTGGCATCCAAGTTGCTCAGAGGGGCAACGCGGTGTCGCGGCACCGGGAGCCTTGGCGGCGGTGGCCGCCAGTCGGGGGACGCGGGGGGAGCCTGTCCGGGGTACGCCGCGGCAACAACGGGAGCGTGGTCGTGTCGCTGAAGTACCTGCAGGAGGCCGCGGCGCGCGGCGTTACCGCCACGCTGCTCCGCTACGTGCGGCTCCACCTGGGGGACGGCAACGAGGAGGCCGGCCGCCGGGAGATCGACAAGGCCTGGGTCGAGGCGCTCAAGCCGCTGCTGGACGTGCCGCCCACCGACCGGCCGTTCATCCTGGAGACCCTGGCCAGCAAGGACCCGGCCACCCTGGCCCACCTCTTCTTCCATCTCCACTTCTACTTCGTCCAGCGATCGGGGGCATGGATCCATGACGGCACCCTCTAGCGACACCCGGCAGTTGCGGCCGGGGCTGTGGGCCACCATCAACGAGCGGTACCCCGGCTCGATGATCACCAAGGACGACCTCGTCCCGCTGGCCAGGCTCGCCAAGCCCCTCGCCGCGGCGCGCCTCACCTTCGTCAGCTCCGCCGGTGTCCAGCCCACGGGGTCCCTGCCCTTCGACGTGGTGCATCCGGTCGGGGACTACAGCTTCCGCACGGTGCCCGCCACCGCCACGCCGGCCGAGCTGGAGATCCACCAGTTGAAGTACCCCACCGACGGGGCGCACCGCGACCTCAACGTGATCTTCCCCATCGAGCGGCTGCGGGAGCTGGCGGCGGAGGGGGTGGTCGGCGGGCTGACGCCCCACCTCTTCTCCTTCATCGGCTACAACATGGACCCGGAGCGGCTGGAGCGGACGCTGGCCGAGGAGCTCGCCGCGGCGGTCGTGGCCGATGGGGCCGAGCTGGCCCTGCTGTGCCCCGCTTGACCGATCTGACACCAATCGGTCGCGCTCGTGCAGCGCGCCATCGAGCGACGGGGCATCCCGACCGTGTCGATCACCGCGGCCCGGGACATCACCGCGCACGCCAGGCCGCCGCGGGCGGTCTTCGTGCCCTTCCGGATGGGCCACCACTTCGGCGTGCCCTACCACCGCGAGCTGCAGCGGCGGATCATCCTCGCGGCGCTCGACCGCCTGGTGCACGCCGAGCGGAGCGGGGAGATCCACCCGCTCCCGGTGACCTGGGCGCAGGCGCGCCAGGAGGGCAAGGCGATCGAGCGGGTGCTGGGCATCGCTCGCTGACGCCGCAACGCTGGCGCGGCCGGGCTGCCGCCTGGCACGCGGCGGGGCGGGGGGAGGCCGACCCGCCATGCCGGTGGAAGGAGCGCATCGCACCGGCGCGCGTGCCCCGTGTCCGCATCCCGACGATACCTGTCGACGACCCGCTGCCCGCGCCCTGTCCCGAGCCGAGTCGCGGCGGGGGGTCGTCGATCATGGTGTCCGTCTGGAATGGATATTGCGACCGCAGGTGCCGGCGGGCACGATCGAGCAGGCTCGCGGCATGGAGGGAGCATGACGGCGGTCGAGCCAGCGTACGCGGAGCGGTATCGGGAGTGGATCGCGCGAGCACGCCCGCTCCTCGAAGCGGCGCGGTGGAAGGAGGCCTTCACCGGCTATCCCTACGTGGTCAACGACGCGGCGCCGTTCACGCCGCTGCGCCGCCCGCTGGCCGACTGCACGATCGTGCCGATCACCTCGGGCGGGCTCTACCTGCCGGCCGGCCAGGACCCCTTCGACGAGCCGAACCCGGAGGGCGACTTATCGTACCGGGCCCTGCCGACGACGCTGGCACAGGCCGACATCGGGGTCGCGCACGGCCACTACGACGCCGCGGACGCGCTGGCCGATTACAACAGCGTCTACCCGGTCGACCGGCTGCGCGAACTGGCGGACGGCGGCGTGATCGCGGGGCTGGCGCCCACCGGCTACAGCTTCATGGGCTACCTGACCGATGCGGGCACCTTCGCCGCGGCCACCGCCCGCGCCATCGCCGAGGAAGTAGCCGCGGCCGGTGCCGACGGCGCGCTCCTCGTCCCGGTCTGACCGCTCTGCCACCAGTCCGTGGGGCTGGTCGCCCGGGCGATCGAGGAGGCCGGTGTGCCGACCGTCTCCCTGTCCAATCTCAGGGGGGCGACGCTGCGGGTGAAGCCGCCGCGCGCGCTGCTCACGCGCTTCCCGCGCGGCCAGACGGTGGGGCCGGCCGGCGACGCGGCGACGCAGCGCGCGGTCGTCCGCGCGGCGCTGGAGGTGCTGGCGACCGCCCGGGAGGCGGGCGAGCTGCGCGAGTTCACGCCGGGGTGAGGAGCCTGGGGGCGGTGTCCTTGCGCAATCATGGCTGGCGGTCGGAGAGGAGGGCACCATGGCGGCGGACGTGACGGTCGGGACACGGGTTGGCGAGCGCTCGTCCGACTGGACCCTGCCGCGGCTGGATGGCGGGGAGCTGAGCCTGCGGGAGCTCCGCGGGAAGCAGGCGCTGCTCTACTTCTGGGGCAGCTGGTGACGCTGCCGCGATCAGCTGCCCGGGTGGCAGCGCTTCGTCGAGCAGAGCGGCGCCGAGGACGATTTCCAGTTCGTCTCGATCGCGGTGGACGCGCAGGGAGCTGACGCGGCCCGCCCCTGGGTGGAGGCGGCCGGGGCGAGCTTCCCGACCGTGGTGGACAGCGAGAACCGCCTGGCCGCGCTCTACGGCTACAAGCTCATCCCCAACGGCATCTTCCTCGACGAGGAGGGGGTGATCCGCTATCGGAAGGTCGGCGGCTTCAGCGTCGACAACGCGGGCGACGTCGAGGCCGTCCAGCGCCTGCTCAACGGGGAGGTCGAGCAGATCGACGCCGAGACGCAAGGCGCTCCCTACGAGCTCGGCGCGGTGGAGCGCGAACTGGTGGAGACGCGGCTGCGGCTGGGCGGCGAGCTCTTCCGGCGGGGCGCCCAGGCCGAGGCGGTGGCGGAGTGGCGAGCGGCGCTGCGGCTCGACCCGGAGAACCTGACGATCCGCAAGCAGCTCTGGATGGCCGAGCACCCCGAGAAGTTCCACCCGACGATCGACTTCGCCTGGCAGCAGGAGCAACTCAAGCGCGAGCGCGAGGCGGAGATCGCCGCGGGGGTCTGCGGGCCGGACGGCTGCCCGCTGCCCCGCACACCCGGGCGCTAGCGGGCAACCCGGTGCACACGAGCAGGAGCGCGATCCGGCCGGCGCATGACGGGACGAGGAGGGCACGGTGCGGGCGATCCCGGACTTCCGACTCAAACGCTTCTTCAACGAGGGCCCGGCGACCACCGCGCGCGCCAACCTCAGCCCCTCCTTCGC
>JBHENR010000249.1:0-3150 GCA_046262555.1 Gemmatimonadota bacterium
CGAGGACGGGTTCGAGCTCTACTTCGACCGCGCCGGCTCCGAGGCGGTGTGGTCTGCGATCCTCGCGGCTGGCGCGGAGCACGGCATCGAGCCCTGCGGCCTCGGCGCGCGCGACACGCTGCGGCTGGAGATGAAGTACGCGCTCTACGGCAACGACATCGACGATTCGACCAACCCCTACGAGGGTGGCCTGGGCTGGATCGTCAAGCTCGACAAGGGCGAGTTCGTGGGCCGGGAGGCGCTGGCGCGAATCGCGGAGGAAGGCCCGGAGCGGAAGCTGGTGGGATTCCGGCTGGGTGAGCGCGGGATCCCGCGCCCCGGCTACCCGGTGCACCTGGACGGAGACCGCGTGGGGGAGGTGCGGAGCGGCGCGATGAGCCCCTCGCTCGGGTACGGGATCGGGACCTGCTACCTGCCCCGAGGCCGCACCCGGGCCGGCACCCCGCTTGCCGTCGAGATCCGCGACCGCGCGCTCGCCGCGGAGGTAGTCAAGACCCCCTTCTACGCAGGCGGATCCCTCAGGCGTTCGTGAAGCGGGGGGCGCTCCGCCTCGGGCTCCTCGGCTGCGGGCGGATCGCCCGCATCTTCCACCTTCCGATCCTGGCCGCCATGCGCGGCGTCGAGCTGGCCGCGGTCGCCGAGCCGGACGCGGACGCGCGGTCGGTGGCCGGCACGCGAGCCCCCGGAGCGGTCGCGGTGGCCGACTGGCAGGACGTCGTCGCCGATCCCGGCATCGACGCAGTCGTCGTGTGCCTCCCCTCCGGCATGCACGCAGACGCGGCATGCGCCGCGTTCGCCGCGGGACTGCACGTCTACCTGGAGAAGCCGATCGCGACGTCGCTCGAGGACGGCTGCCGCGTGCTCGACGCGTGGCGCGCCGGCCGCTCGGTCGGGATGGCCGGCTTCGATCAGCGGTTCTCGCCGGCCATCGCCGCGCTCCGGCGCGAGGTGCGCGCGGGTCGGGTCGGCGCCGCCACGGGCGTGCGGCTGGCGATGGGGAGCGGGCGGCGGGATTCCCCCGATTGGAAGCGCTCGCGCGCAACCGGCGGGGGCGTGCTCCTCGATCTCGGCAGCCACATGGCCGACTTGGCGCGGTTCGTCCTCGACGAGGAGGTGCGGGAGGTCTCCGCCGCGGCGGCGAGCGTCCTCTCCGAGTCGGACACCGCCTCGTTCGCGATGACGCTCGCCGGCGGCAGGCTGGCCCAGGCGTGGGTCACGCTGGCGGGGATCACCGAGAGCCGGCTCGAGGTGGTGGGCGAGCGCGGCATGCTGGTCGCCGACCGCTACGCGGGGACGCTCCGGCTCCACGCGCTGGAGCCAGCGTGGGGCCGGGTCGCGCGAGCGCGCGAGGGGCTGGCGCAGGTGGCGCGCGGGTCGCGCGAACTGCTCGGCGTGGCGCGGCCGCTGGCGATCGGCGGCACCTACCGGGCCGCGCTGGAGGCCTTCGCCGCTGCGGCCGCGGCGGGACGTTCCGCAGCGCCCGACATCGAGGACGGATTCCGCAGCCTCGCCGTCGTGCTCGCCGCGGAGGAGTCGGCGCGGACCGGCCGCGCGGTGGCGCCGGCCGCCCCGTAGCCGGTCTCAGCCCTCCGCGGAGCGACCGGAGCTCTCGGCCGTGTCCGCGGTGTTCGGGGCGCGGCCCGGCAGCAGAGCGTTCCGCGCCACCGCCAGCTCGCGCCGGCTGAACTCGCCGAGCGCGATCAGCGCCAGCGGGATGGCCGCGGCGAGGAGCACCAGCTCGGCCACCAGCGCCCAGCCCGGCGGCGACCAGGCACGCGCGGCGATGGCGGCGGCGAGCGCCACCAGCGACACCCGCGCCACGCTGGCCAGCGGCGGGACCACGCCCCACATGCGGGCCACTGCTACGAGGGTCAGCGCGGCGCCCGCCGCCATCGCGCCCGTCGACACCCACGCCGCGCCGATCGCGCCGTATCGCGGGATCGCCCACACGTGGGCGGCGATCGTCAGCGGGAGGAGCGCGGCCAGGATGCGGCCGGGACGGTTCAGTCGGCCGCCGGCGATGAGGATCGCCCCGCCCACCGACATGACCGCCACCGCCACGCCGGCGAAGACGAGACGCGCCAGGAGCGGCGCCGCCGGCGCGAAATCGGGCCCGAAGATCAGCCGCACGATCCCGCCGGAGGCGCCGGCGGCCAGCGCCGCGAACGGAACGAGGAGCAGCGAAAGGCGGAGCGCGTCGCGGCTCATGTCGCGCGCGTGATCGAGATCGCCTTCGCGCACCAGTCGCGCCAGCGTAGACAGGATCAGCGGCGAGAAGGCGGCGGCGAATACGTTGCTGGCGAGCGAGAGGTTCCGAGCGGCCGCGTAGAAGCCGGCCTCGGCGGCCGATGCGCCGAGCGCTTTCAGCGCGAAGAGGTCCGCGTCCTGGAGCACCCGTAGCGCGATCGCCGCGAGCAGGAGCGGAGCGGTCGTGGCCAGGAACGGGCGCGAGGAAACGCCGGCGCGCGCGAAGACGGGAGCCCGGTCGTAGCGCAGCGCCACGAGCAGCTCGAGCGCGGAGGCACCGATCGAAGCCAGGATCGCGCCGGTCACCGACAACCCCAGCCCGACCAGCAGCACGATCAGCGCCATGCGCGCGATCCAGCGCGTGGCCACGATCCGCGCGCGGTGGCCGAACCGGCCGAGCCCGGTGGCGATGTTCCGGTGGCCGTGGGCGTACACGAACAGCGGCAGGTCGATGGCGAACAGGCGCAGGTAGAATCCCAGCGACGGCAGCTCCAGCGCGCGCGCCACGAGGGGAGCGGCCAGCCACAGCAGCGCGGCGCCGAGGATCCCCAGCGCCAGATGGAGCTGCAGGATGCGGGTCGCGAGCGGCCGCCAGTCCGCCGCGCCGCGGATCGCCACGATCGTCGAGCGCGACAGCAGCGAGACGGACGCCCATTGGAGCCACGCCACCACCAGCGCGGCCAGGCTGAACACGCCGTACCCATCGGCGCCGAGCCAGCGGGTCAGGAAGGCGGCGGTGACGAGGCCGGTGGGGAACATCAGCGCCTCGGCGGCGAAGACCCGCACGGTCCCCGCCAGCGCCGCCCGTCCCGCTTCCGCGCTCCGGTCCCGGTGCTCCACGACCGGATCGTATAGATTATCGCGGTCGTCGCACAGGGCGGCGTCTTCGGGCCTCCCACCGGC
>JBHENR010000250.1:0-7376 GCA_046262555.1 Gemmatimonadota bacterium
GGCCCGCCAGCAGGGCGGCTCCCGCCGCCAGACGAACTATACGATTCACTGCAGCTGTCCTCCTTCGAATAATTCCATGATTCCGTTATCTCCACATGAAGAGACCTCACAAGATACCCCGTCCGGCCCCCCGCAGGTCCCCCCCAGGTCCCCCCGAAGTCCCCAACGCACAAGGCCCCCGCCGGAGGGCGGGGGCCTGTGTGCCTGGGACATGCTCTCGCGGAGTGCGGACAGTTCCGAGCTAGTTCGCCCGGATCAGGCCCGTCGTCCCGCGGACTGACGACTCCAGCCGGTACGGCTGGTAGGTGTTCGCCGGCGAGCACAGGGGCAGCCAGACCTCGCGGTACGGACGCCGCGCGTCGTTCGCCACATAAATCCCTACGCCGTCGTAGTCACCGATCTTCGTCAGCTGATCCATCGTCGCGGTGCGGGTCGAGCCGAACTTGACCCAGTTCTTCCCGTCCGCATTGATGGTCGCGTCGCTCGTGTACCAGGACTGATCGTCGAGGCACGTCGAGGCCGTTTCGGCCACTGGCAGCGGGCACCCGGTCTCGTCGACCTGAACGCCGGCCGGCGTGTTCGGGCACTTGTCGATGCCGTCGTAGACGCCGTCGTTGTCCGAGTCCATCGGGCAGCCGCGCTCGTCCACCATCGCGCCCTGAGGCGTGTTGGGGCAGGCGTCGAGCCCATCGGGCACGCCATCGCCGTCCGAGTCGATCGGGCAGCCCGTCTCGTCCACGATCACGCCACGGGGCGTGTTCGGGCACAGGTCGTCCTTGTCGGGCACGCCATCGAAGTCGCTGTCGCGAACCCCGAAACCTTCATCCGAGCCACCGAAGCCGATGACCAGGCCGATCGAGCCTTCCGGATTGTTCGCCTGGAAGGTCTTCGTGTTGGCCCCCGGCGGCACGCCGCTGGTCGCCGCGAACGGACGCTCGATCAGCGCCACGTTGTCGCGCGCGTCCAGGCGGATCGCGAACCGGTTGCCCAGGAACAACTTGATCCCGCCGCCCCAGTTGATCGTGGTGTTCGGCTCGTCGAAGCTCTCGGCGTCCGCATCGTCGTCGGCGTCGAACACGAACTGTCCGACCCCGGCTGACACGTACGGCACCAGCTTCTGCTCGGCCGCCCAGATCATCTGGTACACGGCGTCCAGGCGCACTTCCGTCACGTTGATGCTGGCCTCTTCGCTGTCATCGAGCCCATCGAAGAAGTCATCAAACTGATCGTCGTCACCGCCGAACTCCTCGACGTTGACATCCGCCTGGGAAAGGCTCACCGTGGCTTCCACGCCGATGTTGGCGTGGGGGAACCAGGCCAGCTTGCCCCCGGCGACCCAGCCTGAATCCATAAACACGACATCCTTGTCGTACACTCTCATTCCACCGTAGCCCGTGAGCTCCCAGCTCCGGTGGAGCGTCTGGCCGTACCCCAGATCGACGCCGATGACCATCAGCGCGAACAGGGCAACGGCGGTAATCAGCTTCCTCATTTGATACCTCCGAGAAATCGTCAGCTCCCAAGGGCTTGCGTGATGGGAAGAGCGGGGAGCGGCCGTGCCGCTCCCCGATTCCCGGCGCCCCCCTGTCACCAGGAGGGCGCCCGTCAGGTTACTGGACCGTTGTCGGCTCCTCGTCCACGATCGCGCCGGTCAACTGATCCGCCGTCAGCGTCACGCGGTTGCCGACGTTACTGCCCGGAGCCAGGGCCTCGGCGCGGAACTGGATCTCCGCGGACGCGCCACCCGGCAGGGTGCCGATGTTCCAGGTGAAGCCGGTGGTGTTACACGCCGGTGCTGCTGGCGTCGTGGTGCCTCGCGTCGGGAAGCCGGTCAGGATCGTCCGGCAGACGATGTTCCCGTTGTTAGGCGCCACCGCATCCACCACTCTCACACCTGTGGCCGTAAAGGCACTCCGGTTCGTGACGATCACCTGGTAGATCAGGCTGTCCGGCCGCGCCGCACCGCCGTCACCGACCCGGAAGGTCTCCTTCGACGACTGGAAGACCCCGCCCGCATCCCGGAACCCGTCCTCGTTCGAGACGTCGAACTCGATCGGAGGCGGTGTCGTGGTGACACACGCGATGTCCGTTTCGATCAGGGTGCCCACGGGGTTGGTCCCGCGTGACGTCACCCGGTTACAGAACACGCCCGCTCTGGTCGGCGTCGGGATCGACACCGTAGCCACGCGCACGAATGCGGTCGGGTTGAGCGTTCCGACGTTGATCGAGAACGAGAAGCTGTCCGGGTTGATCGTCACCGTCGCGGTCGGGAAGACCGCCGCGTTAATCGCGATGTCGGTGGACGTCAGTTTCCGGCCAAAGGTCGCATCGAGCGTGTCACTAACAACGACGCCCGTCAGCGGAGCGCTTCCCAGGTTGGCGATTTCGATGTCGAAGACCGCCGTAGCGCCACCGCTCAGGACCGCATCGCGGGCCGTCTTGCGGACGTCGAGGAGCGACTGCCGGACTTCGTGGCAGAGCGTGTCGGCGTCGAACGAGTTATCCAAGTCGGTCACCGTGGCGATGTTGCACCACGAGCCGGGAAGCGGGACGCCCGAGTAGAGCGACGGGGTCGCGACCAGCGTGACCTCGACCGTGTCCTCGGACTGAATCCCGCCGCCCACCTGCTGGCGACCGAGAATGACGTCGTCGAACCACTGGATCCAGACGACCTGATCCGGAATCGTCCCGGTGTTGGAGGCGGCGATCGCCGCGTCCCGGGCGTTCTGGATGGACCCCTGATCCGTCGTGGTCACCGGGAACGTGGTACATGCCGCCGGCACCGTGTAGGCATTGCCCGTCACCGAGCCGTCATCGCCGCGGAAGCAGACGTCGATGGTGTTGCCCGGCTCGTCGTTGTCGATGTCGATCGCGTAGACGATCGCGCGCGGGTCAAAGGCCGGGCGATCCGAGACGAACCGGAAGGCCTGGCTGCCGTTGCGCTCCGCCGGGGATCCGAGGTCGGGCGGACCGCTGAACTGGTCGCCGAAGCGCGGCAGGGTGTCCGTGATGCGGACATTGCGCGACTGGATCTCGCCGTCGTTGATCGTCGTCACCGTGTAGCGGAACTGCTGCCCGACCTGAACGGTGTGACGCTTGACATTCTTGCCGTCCACCACCGCGAGCGCCGCATCCGGCGTGCTCTTGACGATCGTCAGGCGGCTCGTGACGAACCGCTTCCGGAACGTGATCTCGTCGCACACCTCGCCGAACTCGTCCACGAAGCGGACGCGGAAGCCGATGGTGTTGTCGGCCGTCCCGGCGATGATGCGCTGAAGCCCGGTGCTGAAGCTGTCGGGGGAACCCCCGGCGCCCGGCTCGCAGTCGCCGTCGAGGTCCACATCGACGCAGTTGAAGACCAGCTCGTCGAGGCTGACTTCCGCCACGACCCAGCCGATGAAGTCGTCCTCATCGCCATTGGGACGGTTGGAGAAGATGCCCCCGTCGGCGGCGCTGTTGTTGGCGTCGAACTCGCCGATGAGCTGGTTGCCGTTGGCGCTGACGGAGAACTCGTCATCCGGCGGACCATTGTTCTCGACGTTACAGACGCCGTTGCCGCAGCCGGTCTGCCCGCCGCCGCTGAGGAAGTCAGCGTCCGGCGAATCGTCGGTGATGTCGAAGATGATGTCACCGGCCGAGAAGTTGAACGGCGAGTCTTCGCGGAGCCGCGTGACCCAGGCGATGACCTGGAAGTCATTGCCGGTCAAGTGACACTGGAAGCCCGGAGTCGAGGGCGCAATGTCAAAGCGGCAACCTGAACGCGGGCGACCCTCGCCGTCACGTTCCGTGAACGGCTCCGAGCGGCTCAGGATGTTGGTGATGAGGCCCCCCTCGCTGACGGTGGGGCCGAACTCGGCGTCCGGATCGTGGAACGGATCCTGGGGCGAGCCATCCCAATCCAGCTCAGCCACGTTGGTATCCCAGTTGACCCAGCGCTTGACGCCGAACTCCTTCTCGCAGGTGACCGAGTCGTCGTCGAAGCCGATATCCTCGAAGGCCTCGTCCTCTTCGGTCGCACAGTCGTCGGTGCGGCGCGGGAGGTCGCTCGAGTGGACGATGACGTCCGTCTGACCTTCGACCGGCGACGTGATGATGATCCACGTCTGACCGGCGCCGATGGCGACGTTCTCACCACCGAAGGAAACCGTCTGCGAATTGTCGTTCGTGAACGTGATCGCCTTGCGGGTGTCCACGTTGAACGACGGGGCGAGGCCGGAACGGGCCCCCACCGGATTCAGGTCGGGATCGTCGGAGTCGACGACCGAGCCCGTGTTGCCCGGGAACGTGGTGATGGCACACCCGGCCGGATCGTCCGAGAGATCCGGACAACGCCAGGACAGCGTGCCGTTCTCGGAGATGTTCAGGCTCCACTCGACCTTGACGCCCGAGACCGCACTGCCGGCCCCGTCGGTCACTTCGGCGATGAACATGTGCTGGGTGCGGATGATGTTACAGTCCACTTCGGGGTTGTCGTCCCCGCCCGGCGCCGAGATGAGGTCGATATCGGCCCCTTCATCGAGCGTGACGCCCGTGCCGCCGACGTTCGGGAAGACGGTCTGCCCGAGGTCACGGCCCAGCGACAGCTGGAGGAAGGCGGTTTCACCGGCCCGGACGTTGGCGCCCGCGGAGGCGCGGAACGGCAAGCCCGAGATCGTCTTCGTCGCGCGGACGGTGTAGCTGCCGGCGGCGACGTTGCTGAACAGGGCGAAGCCCTGCGCGTTGGTGGTGGCCGAAAGCACGGTGGCGCCGGCCGAGTTGAGCACGACGACGGCCGCGCCCGACTGCGGGATGCCTTCGCGGTTCGTCACCAGCACGTTGAGCGTGCCGGTCGTCGGCGGTGCCTGACCCGGCGGCGGCGGCGTCAACGCGAGGTTGGCGGTCGCGGTCGGCGCGGTGGCCGAGAGCGAGACGCTGGTCGATGCCGACGTGAACCCTTCCTTCGACGCGGTCACCGCGTAGGAGGTGGGGTTGGTCGGAATCGGAATGTTGGTAATGACGTAGTTGCCCTGCGCGTCCGTCAGTGCGGTGGCGGTGGCCGGCGACGTCCCGACCAGGGCGCCCACGATGGCCGCGCCGCCAACCGAATTCGTCACCTTGCCCGAGATCGTGCCGGTGACCGCGGGCGGCGGCGGGTCTTGATCCGTCGGCAGCGCGCCATCATCATCAGCGCATGCCGCGAACGACAGCGCCGTGATGAGCGTCAAGGCCGGGATCCGCCAGACTCTCTTAAAGAAACTCATGCTTGGTGTACTCCTTGAAAGAGGTGCGTTGCTTTCTGCGTTCAGAGCTTCCGCGTTGCTGTTCCACTTCAAAAAGAGCAGGTGCATCGGACAACCGTTTGAGCCAGTCGGGCCACCTCCTGGGGCCACTTCCCGTTGCGGTTCCTGTCTGCGTATCGTCAACTCGTGGGCCGCCGCGCGGTGCTCTCGACGACCAATCTTTGAGGTACACGCCGATAAAGGCTCAGATTTCTGAGCATTTCTCAGATATCTGAAGCCCGGAGCGGTTCCGCCGCAGCGCTGCCGACTCCGTTAACGGCTTTCCTCGCAACACCTTCTGGTTCTGCTCCCTGGGCCTCGTGCCAGGACGGGGCTGTACTATTGCAACCCCTGTGCCGCACTTTCATTGTCTCCCGGAGCGACCCCCAGCCCGGGGGCCTCGGGGTCGGGCAGCACGCGGCCGGCCTCGAATCTCAGCCCGTCGAACGGATCGTCAGCCAGCAGCAGGTGGCCGTCGAGATCCACGTAGTCGGCGAGCGGGGCCAGATGCGCCGCGGCGGCGATGCCGAGCGATGACTCGACCATGCAGCCGGGGAAGACGCCGAAGCCGAGGGCCCGGGCGGCGGTCATCAGCCGCCACGCCTCGCCCACCGAGCCGCACTTGGCGAGCTTGACGTTGACGACGTCCACCACGCCCACCAGAGCGGCCAGATCGGCCGTCGTCAGACACGATTCGTCGGCCACCACCGGCACCCGGGAGGCGGCGGACACCGCTGCCAGCCCGGCCTGGTCGGCGGCGGGCACCGGCTGTTCGACCAGCTCCACCCCCAGCGCGGCCAGCGCCGGCAGGCGGCTGAGCGCGCCGGAGCGCGTCCACCCCTCGTTGGCATCCACCCGGATCGGCTTCTCGGTCAGTTCCCGGAGCTGTTCGAGGACGGCGATGTCCCCCTCGAACCCGAGCTTGATCTTGAGGATGGCGTAGGGCGCGGCCTCGACGAGTTTGGCCTGCATCACCTCCGGCGTGTCGATGCCGATGGTGAAGGAGGTCATCGGCACGGCAGATAGTTCGAGGCCGAACCATCGGTAGAGGGGCATCCCGTGGCGGCGGGCCACCAGGTCGTAGAGCGCCATCGACAGCGCCGCCTTGGCGCTCGCGTTGCCTTGGAGCTGGCCATTCCAGCGGGCCTCGATCGCGGCCATCGCATACGGGTCGTCCCCCAGCTGTTCGGCCAGATCCGGCAGCGCGGCGGCCACGGTGGCGGGGGTCTCACCGTAGCGACGGGACGGGGCGGCCTCTCCCCAGCCGACGGCGCCCTCGTGTTCCAGCCGCACCAGATGATGGTGATACACCGTGTGGACCGAGCGGGCGATGCGGAACGGATGGCGGGGGGTCAGGGTCATGGAGCGGATCGCGCACTGGATGTTCATCGGCATAGCGCGCCGACCCGGGCCTGGATCGCCCCGACCAGCGGTTCGGCGCCGAACTTGACCGGGTCGATCGCGGGGAGGCCCGTTTCGGCCTCGATCCGCGCCGCCCAGTCGCGCGCCGCGGCCTCGTCCAGATCGAAGCCGTTGATCGCAATGCCCGCCACCGGCGCCGGCTTGAGGTAGCCGGCGAGCTGCTCGTGAAGCGCGACCCACTCCGGCAGCGGCATGATCGGCAGCTCGTCGTTCAAGGTTCGCGTGCGGGTCGGCTGATGGACCAGAATCTGGGCATCCGGCTGACTGCCATGCAGCAGCCCCAGCGTGACGCCGGAGTAGCCCGGGTGGAGGAGCGACCCCTGCCCCTCGACGAAGACGAAATCCTGTCCCGGCGCGTTGTCGAGCACGATCTGCTCGGCGGCCCCGGCGATGAAGTCCGCGATAACGCGATCCACGACCAGGCCGCGGCCGTCGAGGAACAACCCCGTCTGGCCGGTCGGCGCGAACACCGCCCTGTGTCCCAGCCGCCGCGCCGCCCGGGTGAGCTCCACCGCGGCCGTCATCTTCCCCACGTTGCAATCGGTCCCCACCGTCAGGACCACCGTGGCCTCCACGCTCGCGGCGCGGCGGGCGGCCACCGGCAGGTCGTCGGGCACCCGGCGGAGGTCCCGGATGGTGGCGCCGTGGCGTGCCGCCAGCGCGGCCAGCTCCGGGTCGTCGCCGAGGAACGTGTGG
>JBHENR010000251.1:0-5819 GCA_046262555.1 Gemmatimonadota bacterium
CCCCCCCCCCCGCCGCAGGACGCTCATCTGGGACGTGGGGAGGGCGTAATAGAACGCGACGGACGTGCGCCCGTCCGGCTCCTTGAAGGCCACCGGATACACCGGGTAGGGGAGTGGGGCGTCGGGCGGCTCGGGCTCGTACGACTGGGACTGGGTGCCGACGGTGATGTCCCGGGCGAGCTCGGCCTCCTCGGCCTCCAGCGCCTGGGCGTCGAAGTTCATGGCGACCCGGTCGTAGACCGGGTTCAGCTCGCCGCGCGAGCCATAGAGCGCCCGCGCGCCCTCGACATCCGCGGCCATGATCCGGGTGTCGTCGCCGTCGCAGCGGCCGCCGCTGGCGCACTGCGGATTGAACAGCGTCTGGCCGGTCATCTTGGTGCTGTTGGAGATGAGCGCATCCTCGAGCCGCCGCACCAGCTTGAAATCCCCCACGTCCTCATCGCTCACGAAGTGAAACACGAGCGGATCGCCCTCGAGGCGATCATATCGCCAGGAGATGTTCTGTTCGACTTCCGGCCCCGAATAGGACGCCGTGTCGTCGGGCGGGCCGTGGCGGAGGTAGATGACCCCCCGGTCGTCGAACCCCGTCTGCCAGGCCGGCACGTAGGCGACGATCTCGGAGTAGTGACGGCGCTCCGGGAGGTCGAGCCGGTAATTGGCGTACACGACGTGAAGCCGCTGGTAGTGCTCGACCACGCGCTCGTCCGGGGAAACGAACGACTGATCCGCCAGTCCCCGCCAGAACTCCTGCAGGAAGGTGGCGCGGTCGGTCTCCGCGAGAGCATGAAAGGCCGCGTCCATCTCCCCGCTGGCGATGGGCCGGATGTCGTGCCAGAAGAGCTCGGCGTCACGGCCCGTAGCGATGGCGTCCACTCCGCGCCAGTAGGCCGTCACGCCCGCCTCGGCCTGGTCCGAATTGATGAGCGCATAGGTGAGCAATAACTCGCGCGCGGCCGGGGGAAAGGCGTGAGCCTCCGCTCCCGCTGACGCGGCGCGCTCGTCGGACGAGCCGGCCAGGGAGCGCTCCATCGCTTTCAGGTCGCCGGCATCACGATAGGTCAGCGCGAGCAACAGCCGGGCATCGGGAAAATGCGGCTCCGCCTGCAGCAGCAGCTCGAGTTCGGTCGCGGCGCGACGGTAATTCTCTTCGCCGCGCGCCTGCCGGTGCGCGAGGGCGAGATCGTAGCGGGCGATGTGGAGGTCATCATCGGCCGCCAAGGCCCGCTCGAACGCCTTGACCGCCATCGAGATATGGTCGCGATTGAAGAGCTTCTTGAGACTCTCGAGAACGACCAGCCACTGTTCGTCCTTGGTTAACTCGTAGATACCCAGCCCGACGAGGGCGTGGGCGGCTCGCGGCTCGCCGTCGAGGGCGCGCTCGAAGGCGTCCCTGGCGGGATCAAGGTGGGCGTCGTCGGAGGGACTCTCGACCAGCGCGAGGTGACGGTACCCTTCGAGAATCGCCGCCTGGACGTCGGGGGCGTAGGCACTCGAGTCGGGCACGGCCGGCAGCGGGGCGAAATGCTTGTCGATGAACTGACCCGAGACGGGCGCCGCGTAGCTCAACGCGATGCCCAGGCCGATCGCCGCGATCAGGCCCGGGTGGGGAGATGAGCGGCGACCGGCCATGGTGCGACCTCCAGAAAGGAGAGCCAGGGAGGAGAGACGGGGCGATACGTCTCAAACCGACCCCACCCGCAGCGGGTTTAAAGCCCCATCCGGTGCGGATTTCCGCGCTTTTGGGCGCTTGCTGGAGAGATCTCCCGCGGATAGATTACTCTATTCGTATGCCGATCGCACGACTGGCCGAGCGCTGGGCGCGAACACGTGACGCGGTCGCCCTGGCGTGCCGGGCAGCGGGTCGGGACCCGGGGGCGGTACGGATCGTGGCGATCACGAAGGGGCATCCCGTCGCCACGCTGCGGGCGGCGGTGGACGCCGGCGTGACCGATATCGGCGAGAACCGCGTACAGGAAGCGCGGGCGAAGTTCGGTTCGATCGGTGGGCCGGCCGTCACGCGCCACCTGGTGGGACATCTCCAGCGCAACAAGGTGCGCGACGCG
Organism: Gemmatimonadota bacterium; assembly: GCA_046262555.1. Taxonomy (GTDB): domain Bacteria; phylum Gemmatimonadota; class Gemmatimonadetes; order JACCXV01; family JAHWKZ01; genus JBHENR01. The sequence continues at coordinate 2,064 of JBHENR010000251.1, forward strand.
CTGGAGTTGTTCGATTGGATTCAGGCGCTCGACTCCCTGCGCATCGCCGACGCGCTGGCGGCGCGGGCCGGGGCCAGGGCGGCCGGCGTCCCGGTCCCGGTCCTGATCGAGGTCAACGCGGGGGCCGAGCCGCAGAAATTCGGGTTTACGGTGGACGCCGCGGTCGACGCGGGGCTCGAGATCGCCGCTCTGCCGGGGCTGTCGCTGCGGGGCGTCATGACGGTGGCTCCCTGGTCGGATGATGAGGCGGTCGTCCGCCGGGCGTTCGTCGCGACCCGGCGGGTGTTCGAGGACCTGGCGGCCCGGCTTCCCGGTTCCCCCATCGATACGCTCTCGATGGGCATGTCCGGCGATTACCCACACGCTATCGCCGAAGGCGCGACGATGATCCGGCTTGGCACGGCGCTCTTCGGCGCCCGCGACGAAATTCCCACTCTGACAGGCGGACAGCCATGACCCTCACCCCGCTCGACCTCAAGAAACAGCAGTTCGACAAGATCTTCCGCGGCTACGATCCGGTGGCGGTGGACGCGTTCCTGGAGCTGGCGTCCGAGGAGATGGGTACCCTCGTCACGCGCATCAACGCGCTCGAGGAACGCATCCTGGGGATGAACGCGACGCTGGACGACTATCGCCACATGGAGCAGGCACTGAAGGACACGATGCTGTCCGCCCAGCGGCTTGCCGACGACGCGAAAAGCGGCGCCCAGCGGGACGCCGACCTGCTCAAGCGCGAGGCCCGGCTCGAGGCCGACCAGATCGTGGCCGATGCGGAACGGCGCCGAGGTTCGCTGGAGCAGCGCATCCAGGATCTCGAGGCCCGCGAGCGGACGTTCATCCGCAAGATGAAGGCATACCTCGACGAGCACCGCCAGGCGCTCGATGCGCATGACGTCGAGGCGCCCGCGACGACAGCGGAGCGCCCCGGTGGATGAACCGCGCCGGCGGCTCGACGAGACGGTCGCGCATATCCGCTCCGCCGGGGTTGGAGCCCCGTCGCTCGGGGTAATCCTGGGAACCGGCCTGGGCGGGTTGATCGGCGACCTGACGATCGAGACCGCCCTCGACTACGCCGAGCTGCCCCACTTTCCCCTCTCCACCGTCGAGAGCCACTCGGGCCGCCTGCTGTTCGGGACGCTGGCGGGCCAGCCCGCCGTCGCCATGCAGGGCCGGTTTCACTTCTACGAGGGGTACTCGCTGCAGGAGGTCACGTTCCCCGTCCGGGTCATGCAGCGGCTGGGGGTCGACACGCTGATCGTCTCGAATGCCTGCGGCGGCATGAATCCCACCTACCGCCGCGGCGACCTGATGCGGATCGACGATCACATCAATCTGATCGGAGACAATCCGCTGCGGGGGCCGAATCTCGACGAGCTGGGGCCCCGTTTTCCGGACATGAGCGAGCCGTACGACCGCCGGCTCGGCGCGCTGGCGGACCAGACGGCGCTCGATCTGGGCATCCGCCTCCACGTGGGCGTCTACGTCGCGGTCGCCGGGCCCAATCTCGAAACCCGGGCCGAGTACCGGTTTCTCCGCGCGATCGGCGCCGACGTGGTGGGGATGAGCACCGTCCCCGAGGTCATCGTCGCCCGTCACGGGGGCCTGCGGGTGCTGGGATTTTCCATCGTCACCGACGAATGCTTTCCCGACACGCTGGAGCCGGTGGACGTCGCCACGATCATCCAGGTCGCGGGCGAGGCCGAGCCGCAGTTGACCGCGGTGATCCGGGAGACGGTGTCGCGGCTGGCGACGGTGCCCGTTTCGCCCGCGGGCATGGAATCGTGAGATGAGCGAGCCGACACCCGACTACAAGGCCACGCTGAACCTCCCCCGGACGGCGTTCCCGATGCGGGCCGATCTTCCCACCCGGGAGCCGCTGCGGCTGGCGCAGTGGCAGGAACGCGACCTGTATGGCCAGCTGCGCGCGGCGCGCGCCGGCCGGCCCCGGTTCATCCTGCATGATGGACCGCCTTACGCCAATGGTCATATCCACCTCGGCACCGCGGTGGAGAAGATTCAGAAGGACATGATCGTCCGCAGCCGGTCCATGATGGGATACGACGCGCCGTACGTGCCGGGCTGGGACTGCCACGGCATGCCGATCGAGATCAACGTCCAGCGCGAGTTCCAGCAGGCCGGCACCCAGCCGGGCCTGCTCGAGCTGCGGGAGCGGTGCCGGGCCTACGCCGAGGAATGGGTCACGATTCAGAAGGCGGAGTTCCGGCGGCTGGGAGTGAACGGCGACTGGGACGCCCCGTACCTCACGATGTCGCGTGACTACGAGGCGGAGATCGTCGAGACGTTCGCCGAGCTGGTGGAGGCGGGGTACGTCTACCGGGGGTTGCGGCCGATCCACTGGTGCGTCTCGTGCCACACCGCGCTCGCCGAGGCGGAGATCGAGTACGCCGACCGCACCTCGCCCTCCATCACCGTGCGGCTGCCGCTGCGGGCCGATCCCCAGGGCGTGTTCCCGCCGGATGCGCCGGATCCGGCGGTGCTCGTCTGGACCACCACGCCGTGGACGATACCGGCCAATCGCGCCGTCGTCGCCCATCCGGAGCTGGAGTATGTCGTGGTGGCGACCGACCGCGGCACGCTGCTCTACGCCGCCGGCCGGCACGAGGCGCTGCAGCCGCTGTTCGGTCGGGCCGAGATCCTGCGGACGGTGCGTGGGCGGGACCTGGCGGGGCTCGTGTTCACCCACCCGCTGGAGGATCGCGAGAGCCCGCTGTTCCTGTTCGAGCACGTGACGCTGGACGAGGGGACCGGCGTGGTCCACACCGCGCCCGGTCACGGCGCCGAGGACTTCGCCGTGGGGCGCGCGCACGATCTGGAGATCTACAATCCGGTGGGACCCGACGGGGTCTACCTTCCCGACACGCCCGCCTACGCCGGTCGCCTGATCTGGGAGGCGGAGCCGGCTATTCTGACCGACCTGGACGCTGCCGGGCAGCTCATCGCGCGCCACGACGTGGTCCACTCGTACCCCCACTGCTGGCGGTGCGGCAAGCCGGTCATCTTCCGGGCGACGGTGCAGTGGTTCCTGGCGATGGAGCACCGGGACCTTCGCGCCCGCGCGCTGCAGGCGATCGGGGAGGTCAGCTGGCTGCCGCCGGCGACCAGCAATCGGATCGCCACGATGGTCGCCAACCGGCCCGACTGGTGCCTCTCCCGCCAGCGCGCCTGGGGGGTGGGCATTCCGGCGCTCTACTGCCGGGCCTGCGAGATGCCGCTGGTCACGCCGGCCTTTATCCGGAGCGTGGCGGCTCGCGTGCGCGCCGACGGGGCCGACGTGTGGTTCGCGGCCGGCGCCGACGAGCTGGTGCCGGAGGGCACCGTCTGCGAGGGATGCGGTGCCGCCGACGCCGGCTGGCGCCGCGAGATCGAGATCCTCGACGTCTGGTTCGACTCGGGCGTCTCGCAGCGGGCCGTTCTGGCGCGGCACCCGGCGCTGACGTGGCCGGCCGACCTCTATAAGGAGGGTCCCGACCAGCATCGCGGCTGGTTCAACTCCTCGCTCATCCTGGCGATGGCGACCCGCGACGCGCCGCCCTACCGGACGGTGCTCACGCATGGCTGGACGGTGGACGCGGCCGGCAAGGCGATGCACAAGTCGAAGGGGAACGTCATCGCGCCCGCCGAGGTGATCGAGTCCCGCGGCGCGGACATCCTGCGGCTGTGGGTCGCCTCCAATGAGGTGTCGAGCGAGCGGCGGTTTTCCTGGGAGGCGATCGGACAAACCGTCGAGTCGTACCG
>JBHENR010000252.1:0-10591 GCA_046262555.1 Gemmatimonadota bacterium
GGCTCACCCTGGGCCTCACCGGCCCCACCGGCGGCGGCAAGACCACGCTGATCAGCCTGCTGCCCCGCCTCTATGAGCCGGAGCGCGGCGTGGTCGAGCTGGATGGCCACCCCGTCGGCGACTACCGGCTCGACGCACTCCGCGCCGCCGTCGCGCTCGCCCCGCAGGAGCCGTTCCTCTTCAGCCAGACGCTGCGGGCCAACCTCGCGTTCGGCGCGCCCGACGCGGCGCCGGGCGGGCCGCCGTCGGCCCCCCTCACGCTCGAGGCGGCCGCCGCCCTCGCCGGCCTGGAGCCCGACCTCACCGGCTTTCCGGCCGGCCTCGACACGATCGTGGGGGAGCGCGGCATCACGCTCTCCGGCGGCCAGAAGCAGCGCGCCGCACTCGCCCGCGCGCTGCTCGCCAATCCCCGCGTGCTGGTCCTCGACGACGCCTTCTCCTCGGTGGACACCGAGACCGAGGAACGGATCCTCAGCCGGCTCCGCGCGGTGTTCGCCACCCGCACCACGATCCTGATCAGCCACCGCGCCTCGACGCTCCGGCACGCGCACCGGATCGTGGTGCTGGACGGGGGCCGCATCGTGGAAGACGGAACGCCGGACGAGTTGTTGGCGCGGGAGGGCTGGTACGCGGCGCTCCACCGCCGCCAGCAGCTGGAGGCCGAGCTGGAACGGGCCTAGGGAGGGGTTAGCTGACGACCGCTAGGACCCTGCCAGGATCGAATCGATCACGGCGGCAAACGCCTCGGGCGGCTGGGCGCCCTCGAGCCGCTGGCCGTTGACGAAGAACGTCGGCGTCCCGAGGATGTAGAACTTCTGGCCCTCCTTGATGTCATCCGCCACCTCGCCGGCGTGGTCGGCGGCGGTGACGCACCGCTCATAGCGGGAGACATCCAGCCCGATGGCGGCGGCCGCGTCGGCGAGGCCGGCATCGGTGGACTGGAACCGGCCGCTGAAGAGCGCATCGTACCACGACCAGAATTTCTCCTGCTCATGCGCGCACTCGCCGGCCAGCGCCGCGTCGTACGCGCGGGGGTGAATCGACTGCAGCGGGTAGTTGACGAAGATCCAGCGCACCCGGTCGCCATACTGCCGGCGCAGCAGTGGCGCCGTTTCGGTGGCGAAGCGGGCGCAGAACTGGCAGTCGAAATCGGAGAACTCGACGATCGTGACCGGCGCGGTCTCGGGACCCATGGCGGGATCGCGGCTGACGTCCACTCCCTCCACCTGCGTGCCCGAGGCTGCGCCCGGCAGAGTGGATGCCGCCGTGGCGCCGGATCCGGCGGCCGCGCGGTCGTGCCAGACGACCCAGCCGATGCCGAGGCCGGCGAGCAGGCCCAGCGCCAGCAGGCTGACCGGTCGCGCCCAGCCCGCGCCCGTCAGGGATTGATCGTCCACTCGTACTCCTGGCCTTCCTCGATCGTCAGATCGGGCAGCCCGTAGTGCTTATCGGAAACCTTCCCGACCCCATAGATCGTGACCGTCTTGATGGGGAGATTACGGAAGGTATATGACCGCGCCGGCGGCACGGCGTAGAGCTCCTGACCGTCGAGGTAAATCGCCACGGGCTCGTCCACCGCGTTGGTGACGGTGAGCGTGCCGAGATTCTCATTGATCTGCGCGTCGTCCGCCTCGTCGTCACGTCCGGCCTGGGGACGCTCACAGGCGGCGGATGACAGCAGCGGCAGGACGAACAGCGCGGCCACGAGCAGGGGGGCGCGAAACGACGGCATGGGCTCCTCCAGGGGTCTGCGGCGCGGCTTCGTCCGCTGCCGGCTGAGACGGGAAAGTAGCGCCGCGCCAGTGGCTTGACCCGCCTCCTGGCTGCGCCCACCTTCAACCCTTTCCCGCAGTCCGGAGTTCCCCTCGACCCCGCATGAGGTTGCGATGGCCGGACGACGGCTCTGGTTGGCCGCGCTGCTGGTCCTGGTCGCCTGCGGCGGGGACAGCGGATCGGGCCCCGAGGATGATCCCGACGTCCCCCGCCGGCAGCTCATCCGGCGCGCCAGCGGCGGCGTACTTTCGAGCAGCAACGGCGCCGCCCGGGTCACGGTCCCGGCCAACGCGCTCCCCGCTGACGTGGAGCTCGAGGTCGAGCGGTTGCGTCCCGAGGAGATCCCCGCGCTGCTCAACCTCCAGGGCGTCATCGGTCGGGCCTGGCGCTTCGGCCCCAACGGCCAGCGGTTCAATACCAAGGTGCGGATCAGCCTCGCCTACGATACCGACGCGTTTCCTTCCGGCGTGGATATCTCTCGGATCACGCTGGTGACCGTCGGCCTGGACGGGAAGCTCGAGATTCTCGAGGACATCCGGCTGGAAACCGGCCTCTCGCCAGCTGACGGCCTGCGGCCGGCGGCCGGCGGCCGGCTCGACGGGTTGATCAGCCATTTCAGTCCGTTCGCGGTCATCGTCAAACCGGCCGACTAGCGCCCCCGCCACCCTTCCGCGTCCGATGCAGTGCCCCAGCTGTCAGGCCGACGTTCCGCCTCAGTTCCGCTTCTGCGGGAGTTGCGGCGCCGCGGTCGAGGGGGGCGACGCCCCGGCGGCGGCGCCGCTGGCGCCACCCCGACCGGCTCCGCCGCCTCCCGCGCTCGCGCGAGGCGAGCGGCGCCGCGTCACGATCCTGTTCGCCGATATCACCGGCTTTACCACGTTCGCCGAGGAGCGCGACGCCGAGGACGTCTCGGATCTCGTCAATGTCCTGTTTCGCGACTTCACCGCCATCGTGGAACGGTACGGCGGCTACGTCGACAAGTATCTCGGTGACGCCATCATGGTCCTCTTCGGAGCCCCCGTCGCGCACGAGAACGATCCCGAGCGGGCGGTGCGGGCCGCGCTCGAGATGGTGGCGGCGACCCGGCGAGCGGACCGGGCGACCGGCGAGCCGTTCGCGCTCCGTGTGGGAATCCATGCTGGACGCGTGGTGGCCGGCGCCGTCGGTAGCGGTCGTGAGGCGGACTACACCGTCACCGGTGACGCGGCCAACACCGCGGCCCGCCTGCAGGCCGCCGCCGAGCCCAACATGGTGCTGATTTCCGACCCGGTGTACCGCGCCGTCCGCCATTTGGTGGAGGCGGATGCGATGCCTCCCCTCACGCTCAAAGGCAAGAGCCAGCCGGTCGCGGCGCACGCCGTCGTGGCCATTCGCCGCGAGGTGGCGCCCCGCGTGCACCAGACGCCGTTCGTCGGCCGCGACGCCGAGCTCGTCGCGCTCCAGACGTGGGCCGCCGAGGCGCGCGCCGGCCGCGGCCAGGTGATCGCCGCCCAAGGCGAGGCCGGCATCGGCAAGTCGCGCCTGGGCCACGAATTCCGCGAGCGACTGCGGGATGACGGCTGGACCGTGCTGGTGGGCCGCGCTGAGCCGTTCGCCGACGTGCCGTTCGGCGCCCTCTGCCTGATTACGCGCGACGCCATCCGCCTTTGGGCGGGTGAGGAGGCGGCGCCCGAGCAGCTCCCCCACCTGCTGGCGGCGCGGCTGGGTTCGACGCACGCCGATCTGGCCGACGCCCTGCTGGAGCTGGCCGACCTCGCCCCGCCGCAGGACCCGGCGCGCCCGCCGCTCGATGCCGAAACGCGCGGGCGGCACCGGCTGCTCGCGCTGGCGCTCCTGTTCCAGACGCTCGCCCGCGAGCGTCCGGTCGGCGTGACGATCGAGGACGTCCAGTGGCTCGACGCCGACACCCTGGCGCTCCTCGGCGAGTTGGCCGACCGCTGCCGCCACCACGCGGTCCTCTTCCTGCTGACCAGCCGGGTGGCGCAGCCGTGGGCGGAGGTGTTCGGCGCGGGCGGGGCGGTGCAGACGCTGGCACTCCCGCCGCTGGACGCGATCGCCTGCCGCCGGATGCTAGAGCACCTGGCGGGTGACGATCCGACCGCCGTCACCGATCCGGGGCTGGCGGCGAGCCTGGTCGAGCGCAGCGGCGGCAACCCGCTGTTCCTCGAGGAGCTCGCCGCCGCCCGGCGGGAACGGCCGGATGAGATGCCGGAGACGATCGAGGCCCTGCTCCTGACCCGGCTCGATCAGCTCCCGCCGGGGCCCCGGCAGGCGGTCCGGGTCGCGGCAGTGCTAGGGCAGCGATTTCCGCGGCGGATCCTGCGCCGGGTCTGCGCTCGGGCGGCGGGTCCGGCCGGGTTCGAGGCCGACCTCGAGGAACTGCTGGCTCGCCAGGTCCTGCTTCCCCTTGGCGCCGGCCGCCTCGTCTTCCAGCATGCCCTGGTGCGGGAAGTGGCCTACGACAATGCCCTCCGGCAGGAGCGCCGCCAGCTCCATCACTGGGCCGGCGAGGCGATCGAACGGCTGGAACCGGACCGGCCGCGGCGCCGCAGCCGCCTGGCCCATCACTTCAGCGAGGCCGAGGCGTGGCCGCTGGCGATCCCCCACCTACTCGCCGCGGGCCACGATGCGTTCCAGCAGTACGCCATGCGCGAGGCCGAGCGGTGGCTCGAGAAGGCCGCGGCCGCGGTCGAGCGGGGAGCGGCCGAGCCGACGGGCGTGCAGCAGCTGGCGCTGTGGGACGATCTGTCGGAGATCCGGCTCCAGCGCGGCGCGACGTCGGGCGCGTTCGATGCGGTCGAGCATCTCGACGCCCTGGCGAACGAGACGGCGTCGCCCCGGCTCCACGCCCGCGTCCACTTCCTGCGCGGCAGCATCCACTGGGCGCAGGCCGAATACAGCGCCGCCCGCGGCGAATTCGAGCGGGGCCAGCTGATCGTCCCGGCGGATGCGGAGCAGGACGCGGCGCGCCTCTTGAATGCACTGGGCATCGCCATCACGATCGAGGAGAATCCGACCCCCGCGGCGACCAACCTGCAGGCCGCGCTGGCCATCTGGGAGCGGCTCGGAGACCGCATTGGTCAGGCGCGGGCCTCCACCAACCTGGGCAATCTGCTGGCGCTGCAGGATTTCGACGAGGCGGCGCAGTGGTACGAGCGGGCGCTGGATCTGGGGCGCGCGATCCCCGACCGGCTCGTCATTACGAACAACCTGTCGAACCTGGCGATGATCCGGTTCTGGCGCGGCGAGTACGCGGCGGCGGAAGCGGCCTTCGCCGAATGCCTCGGCTACGTCGAGGAGATGGGCCTCTCCCACCACACCGCGGCGATCCTGCAGAACCTCGGTCGCTGTCTGCTGAGCGCCGGTGACCTGCGCGGCGCCGCGGCGGCGTTCGAGCGCGTGATCGCGCTGGGGACGCAGCTCGGGGGCCTGCAGTCCGCCTACGCCTCGATGTATCTCGGCCGGACGTACTTCGCCGCCCTCCACACCGAGCGCGCGGTGGCGTGCTGGAACGCGAGCCGGGCGCTGCTCGCGCTCCATGCCGACCCCGACCTCGCGGCCGACCTGCTGCTGGACGAGGGGCGGGTCGCGCTGATCGCCGGGGACTTCGAGACCGCGCGCCGCGCCTTCCAGCAGAGCCACGCCCAGGCCACCGAGCGCCGCTACCTCGACCTGACGATCGTGGCGCTGGGCTACCAGTGGATCGTCGCCGCCCGGGCCGACGGGGTCTGCCCGCCGGCGGAATGGCCCCCGTTCGAAGCCCGGCGGCCGCTGGTGGCCATCCTCCACTATCAGGCCGCCCGGTCGTACCGGGCGTGCCGGCTCCCCGACGCGGCGTGGGACCATGCCGAGCGCGCGGCCGCCCAGCTCGACACCACCGGGGACGCCCAGGTCCGGCGCCACGTCCATCACGAGGCGTTCCTGGCGAGTGCCGCGCAGGGGCATCCCGATCCGGTGCGGGCCAGCCTCCACCTGGCCGCCGCCCAGGACCTGACCCGCCGGCTCGCCGACCGGCTGCCACCCGGGGTCGATCCGGCGGTGTTCCTGGCGCACCCCCTCACGCGGGCCATGCTCGACGCCGTCCCCCCGGCGGCCTAGCGGATGCACGGGTCCGTCGACGAGCCGCTGCACGCGCCGTACGATCCCCGGATCGTCCGGCGGCTGCTCGCGTTCCTGGCGCCCTACCGGCTGCAGGTCGCGCTCGCGGTGGCGCTGCTGTTCGCCCTCGCCGCGATCGAAGCCGCCCAGCCCTGGCTGATCAAGATCGCCATCGATCGCCACATCGCGACCGGCGAGCCGGCCGGCCTGCTCACCCTGGCGGTCGCGTACCTGGCTCTGCTGGTGGCGGACTTCGGCCTGGGGGTGGCCAATACCTGGGTCACGGCGTCGGTCGGCCAGCGGGCGATGCACGACCTGCGCGCCCGTGTCTTCGCCCAGCTGCAGCGGCTGCCCGTCGCCTACTTCGATCGCACCCCTGTCGGGCGGCTGGTCACCCGGGTGACGACCGACGTCGAGGTGCTCAACGAGCTCTTCTCCTCGGGCGTGGTGGCGGTGCTGAGCGACGTGCTGCTGCTCGGCGTCGTCGCCACGGCCATGTTCCTCATCGACTGGCAGCTGGCGCTGGCCACCCTGTTCGTCCTGCCGGCGATCTTCGGCGTCTCGCTCGTCTTCCGCGGCCGGATGCGGGACGCCTATCGCGAGATCCGCCGCTGGGTGGCCAGCCTGAGCGCCTACCTCCAGGAGCGCGTCACCGGGCTCGTCGTGGTGCAGCTGTTCCGCCGCGAGCCGACCAGCCGGGAGCAGTTCGGCGCCATCAATCGCGAGCACCGGGACGCCCAGATGCGGTCGACGCTCTACTACGCGCTGTTTTATCCGATCGTCGAGCTGCTGACGGCCGTCGCGGTGGCGGCGATCCTCGTGGTCGCCGGGGGCGGGATCCTCCGCGGCACGCTCACGTTCGGTACCCTGGTCGCGTTTCTCCAGTACGCCCAGAAGTTCTTTCGGCCGATCCGCGACCTGGCCGAGAAATACAATCTGCTTCAGGCGGCGATGGCGTCGGGCGAGCGGCTGACGGCGCTGCTCGACGAGCCTCCCGCGGCGGGGTTTGCCGCGGCGGGCCCGGAGTCGCGGGTCGCCGGCCTGCCCGAGCCGCGGGGGGAAATCGTCTTCGAGGACGTGTGGTTCCGCTACGCGCCGGACGCGTGGGTGCTGCAGGGGGTCTCGTTTCGCGTCCCGCCGGGCACACGGTGCGCGCTGGTCGGGCCGACCGGCGGCGGCAAGACGACTATCGCCAGCCTGCTGTGCCGGTTCTACGAGCCGACGCAGGGCCGGATCCTGCTGGATGGCCTCCCCCTCGGGGAGTATCCCCCCGCGGTGCTCGCCGAACGGCTGGGGCTGGTGCTCCAGGACGTGTTCCTGTTCTCGGGCTCGGTGCGCGACAATATTCGGCTCGATGCCGGCACCATCGACGATGCGCGGATCGACGCCGCGGTCCGCGCGCTCGGCGCCGAGGCGTTCCTCGACGCCCTGCCGCAGGGGCTCGACACGCCGGTGGGCGAGCGCGGCCGGGCGCTCTCGACCGGGCAGAAGCAGATCGTCGCCTTCGCCCGCGCGCTGGCCTGCGACCCGCCGGTGCTGATCCTCGACGAGGCGACCTCGAGCGTGGACAGCGCCAGCGAGGCCCTGATCGAGCGGGCGGTCGGCCGCCTGCTGGCCGGCCGCACCTGTCTCGTCATCGCCCACCGCCTCTCGACCATCCGGTCGGCGGACCGGATCCTCGTCCTCCATCACGGCGCCCTGCGAGAGAGCGGCACGCACGCCGAGTTGCTTGCCGCCGGCGGGCTCTACCGGCGGCTCTACGAGCTGCAGTTCGCGGTGCCGGCATGATCCATTCGGTCCAGCCCGCGCTCGACGCCATCCGCGCCGCCCACGCGCCCGAGTCCCGCGCCGCGGTCTGGGACGTCGTCCTCGACCCCACCGCAGCCGGCGGGCCCCGCCTCACGGGCTGGACCTCCGTGGCGTCGGCGCTCGCCGCCCTCCAGCGGCTGGAGGAAACCGGCGGACTGCACGTGGCGGTGGGGCTGCTCCCCGATCCGGCCCTCGGCGGCGCCATCGGGGCGATCGCCCGCCGCAGCGTGGTCCACCTGCGCCGCGAGCCCCGCCACACCGCCGAGCTCGTCTCGCAGATGGTGCTCGGTGACGAGGCCGTCATTCTGCGGGCCGCGGGCGAGTGGCTCCAGGTCCAGACCGGCGACGGCTACGTCGCCTGGGCCCATCGGTATGGCGTGGTCGAGCGGCCGCCCGGCGACCCGGCGGCGTTCCGCGCCCGCGTCGCCACGGGCACGCCTCCGCCGGGCGCCTGGGTCGTCGTCGCTCGCCATGCCCTCATCCGCGCCGCGGCGGCGGCCGACGCGCCGACCATCGGCGATCTGGTGCAGGGCGCGCGCCTCGTGACGGACGGGAACGCGGTGACCCTGCCCGATGGATCGACCGGCTGGGTCGATCCCGGCGTCGCCCTGCCCGCCGGGGAGCTCGCGCGCCATTTCCCCCGGACCGGAGCGGAGATCCTCCGGCATGGGGCGCACTTTCTCGGCGTCCCGTACCTCTGGGGTGGCACGACGGAGAAGGGGTATGACTGCTCGGGCTTCGTCCAGCGCCTCTTCGGCCTGCACGGGGTGGCGCTGCCGCGGGACTCGGATCAGCAGGCGGGAGCGGGGGTCGTGGTGCCTCCCGGGGAGGCGGTCGCCGATGGGGACCTGGCGTTCTTCAGCGAGCGCCCCGACGGGCGCATCAGCCACGTCGGGATCCTCACCGCGGGTGGCGAGCGGATGCTCCACGCCTCGACGCGCCAGCACGGGGTGGCCTGGGATGGTCTCGAGGACGGCCGCGGGAACGGCCTTATCCGTCGGCTCAGGGGGATCCGGCGGGTCCTGTAGCGGGGCGCTCGAACCAGTTGCCCACCAGCTCGTAGCGGTAGGCGCAGCGGGCGTCGGCTGCATCCGCGACGAGCGCCCGGATATCCGGCGCATGGATCACGTAGCTCCCCTCGAAGTGCCGGCCCGCGAAATCCACCGACAGCGCGTAGCTGATGACGTCGAGAGAGTCCGACGCGTCGGCCCGGACGCGGAGTGAATCCGGCAGGTCGATCGGCTGCCGGATCATCTGCGCCGCCTCCAGGTGATCGCCATCGAACGACCCGCGGAGCTGCACCAGGGGACCCATCTGAACCGTCGCCCGATTGTTGGGATGATGGTCGAGGTTGAGCTGAAAGCCCGGCATCGCCGGGGGCAGGCGCGAACCGGTGCAGTCGGTCGACGACGCCACCACGCGGGACAGGTAGTCGCCGTCCCAGTCCCGGGTCGGAAAGTCGGGCGCGTCGCCGGCGCCCCCGCCGCACCCCACCAGCAGCATCAGGCTCGCCACCCCCATCCCCCACCGGACGCCGTCCATCAGTCGCGCTCCTTCAATGGTTCAGGTCGAAGATGCAGATCTTTGGCTCGGTCATCGCCTCCATCGCGTACCGGACGCCCTCGCGCCCGAGTCCCGAGGCCTTGACCCCGCCGTAGGGAAAATTGTCTACCCGGAACATGGGCGAATCATTGACCACCAGACCCCCGACCGTCAGATGCCGGAACGCATAGTCGATCCGTCGAATGTCGTGGGTGAAGAGGCCGGCCTGGAGGCCGTACGGCGACTGCTCGATGCGGTCGACCGCCTCGGCGAAGTCGTCATACCGCTCGACGATGACGACGGGACCGAACACCTCCTCGGCGGCCAGCCGCAGGTCCGCCCGCACGTTCGTCACGACCGCGGGGCGGATAAACTGCCCGTCCCGGTCGCCGCCGGTCAAGAGGCGGGCGCCCTCCGCCACCGCCTCTGCCAGCCACGCCGCGACCCGATCCGCCGCCGCCGCGTCGATCAGCGGCCCGACGACGGTCTGGGGATCCCGCGGATCGCCCATCCGCAGATTGTCCACCCGCTCGACGAAGGCGGGTATCCAGCTGTCGGCGATCGCGCGATCCACGAACAGCCGCTGGACCTTGATGCAGACCTGGCCGGCGTGGGCGAATCCCCCCAGCGCCGCGCGTTCGATGGCCCAGGCCTGATCGGCGTCGCGATGGACGATCATGCCGGCGTTGCCGCCCAGCTCGAGCACGACCGGCTTGCGCCCCGCGCGCGCCTTGAGCATCCATCCCACCTTCGCGCTGCCGGTAAAGGAGAGCAGCGTGAGCCGCTCGTCGGTGGCGAGCTGCTCGGCCACCTCGGGCCGCATGTGGAGGATGTTGAGCGCCCCATGCGGCACCCCCGCCTCGGCGGCGATCTCGGCCAGCCAGAGGCTCGTCAGCGGGGCCTGCATCGGCGGCTTGACGACCACCGGGCTCCCCGTGGCCAGCGCCGGGGCGACCTTGTGGGCGATCAGATTGAGCGGGAAGTTGAACGGCGCGATGGCGCCGATGGGACCCCGGGGGACGCGCCGCGTGAAGGCGAAGTACCCCTCCGAGGCTTCGGTGATGTCCACCGGGATCACCTCCCCGCCGAACCGCTTCGTCTCTTCGGCGGCGAGGGTAAAAGTCGAGATCGCCCGCGTCACTTCGGCGTCAGCGAACTGGCGCGGCTTGCCGCTCTCGCTGATCATGCGGTCGACGATCGCCAGCCGGCGCCGGGTGATGCCGGCGGCGATCCCCCGCAGGAGCTGCTCCCGCTCCCAGGCCGACTGGCCGCGGGTGACGGGGAACGCGTCGACCGCGGCCGCGATAGCCCGCTCCAGATCGGCGGGCGACGCCAGCGGCATCGTGCCCACCACGGCGCCGGTGAACGG
>JBHENR010000253.1:0-8619 GCA_046262555.1 Gemmatimonadota bacterium
GGCGCGGCGATCGACATTGCCCAGGTTCATCAGCGCGCGCGCCGTTCCCGCCGCGTCGCCGCCATGGCGGTAGATGGCCAGACTTTCCTCGAACCACGCTCGCACGCGCGGCGAGTTCTCGCCCCGCATCTGCAGCGTGCGCCCGAACAGATTGAGCGCGTCGGCCCGTTCGGGGCCCGTGACCGGGTCGAGCAGGAGCAGCGCCCGCTCCGGCCAGTCGCGCCCTTCCTCCGTCACGCCGCGCAGGAACCAGAGCGCCGGCAGCGCCGCGCACAGTCGCGCCGCGAGTCGGCCGTCGCCCGCCTGGAGCGCCCATTCCATCGCCACCCGGATGTTGAAGCGCTCGACCTCGAGCCGCGCCAGCTGGGCGGGCGCCTGCAGCGGGGGGGCGGGGCGGTTCGGGTTGAACTGCTGGGCAAAATCCCCGAAGAACTCGGCCTGCCGCCGCCGCCAGACGGGCGCCTCGGGATCCTCGGCCAGCAGTTCGACGGCAAATTGCCACACGGTGCGGAGCCGCTCGAAGCGGGGCTCGTCCCCGGTGGATTCCGTCTGCCGGAGCAGGCTCTTGTCGACCAGCGACGTCAGGCCCTCCACCACGTCCAGCCCTTCCGCCGGCGTGGTGCAGACCGCCTCGGCGGCGGCCAGGGTGAACCCCCCGTCGAAGGCCGCCAGGCGCCGGAACAACGCCTGGTCCCCCGCGTCCAGCAGGTCATAGCTCCAGCGAATCGCCTTGCGCAGGGTGCGGTGGCGATCGGGGGCGTCGCGCTGGCCACTGGTGAGGAACTCGAACCGATGCTCCAGCCGGGCCAGCAGGGCGGCCGGCGGAAACAGCTTGATGCGCGCCGCAGCCAGCTCGATGGCGAGCGGAAGCCCGTCGAGCTGGCGACAGATCGCCACCACCGCCGCGGCGTTGGCACGGGTCAACTCGAAGGTGGGCAACACCTCGCGCGCCCGCTGGACGAACAGGGCGACCGCCTCGGACGCCATCAGCCGGGCCGGGTCTTCACTCCCCCGCTCGGGCGGGAGCGCCAGCGGGTGAATGACGACCTCGTGCTCGCCCCGAATCCGTAGCGCCGACTGGCTCGTCACCAGGATCGTCAGCCCCGGCGCGGCGCCGAGAAATTCCCCTACCAGCGGCGCGGCCGCGAGGACCTGCTCGAAATTGTCGAGCAGCAGCAGGCACTGCTGGTCGCGGAGCAGCGCCGCCAGCGCGGCGGCCGGTGCCGCCGCGCCCTCGGCCTTTCCCCCCAGCGCCTGCAACAACGCCAGGGGCACGCGCTCGGGCCCCCGCACGCTCGTCAGGTTGATGAAGAAGACCCCGTCCCGGAAGGCGTCCAGCAGATCGGCCCCCAGTTGCAGCGCGATGCGGGTCTTGCCGATCCCTCCCGGGCCCGTCAGGGTCACGAGGCGCGCCCCATCGCGCAGGAACAACGTGCGGATCGCTCCCAGCTCGCGGCCCCGGCCGATCAGCGGCGAGACCTGCGCCGGCAGATTGTGCCGCCGCGCGTCGAGCGTCCGGAGCGGCGGAAAGTCGACCGGCAGGTCCTCCGTCACGAGCTGGAAGATCCGCTCCGACCGGGTCAGATCGCGGAGTGTCCGCTCGCCCAGATCGCGCAGCGCCGCCCCGTCGGGAAAGCCGTCGCTGACGAGTCGCTCCACCGCCTGCGAGAGCAGGATCTGGCCGCCGTGCCCGGCCGCCAGGATGCGGGCGACGCGATTCAGCGAGGTGCCGAAGTAATCGCCGTCGCGGATCTCGGCGGCTCCGCTGTGGAGGGCCATGCGGACGCGGACAGGGTCGGGTATCGGCCACGGCTCGGCGTACGTCGCCCGCTGGGCGGCGAGCGCCGCGGCGAGCGCCGCCCGCGCATCGCCGAAGACGGCGTAGAATCCGTCGCCCACCGTCTTGAAAATGGTGCCCCGATAGGCTTCGAGCGTTCCGCGCACCAGCTCGTCATGGCGCGCGAGCACGGCCGGCATGTCGCCCGGGTACCGTTCCCAGAGGTCGGTGCTGCCTTCGATGTCGGTGAACAGGAAGGTGACGGTGCCGGTGGGGTATCCCGCCGCGGAACCGGCCATTAGTACTGCTCGGCCGGCAGCGACGCGACCCGCTCCAGGATTCGCTTGAACAGGCTGCGGCGCCGCCAGGTCGCGAGATCGATCTCGATCGCCTGCTCGATGTCGGCGAGAAACGTGCGGACGCACTCGGCGCCCAGCTCGACATCGAGCAGGCCCATCACGTTCTCGTCGTTCAGCTCATAGGACCGGACGTCCATATTGGGCGATCCCAGGAGGGACCACCGGCCGTCGATGACGGCGTGCTTGGTATGGATCATGGTCGGCTGATACTCGTAGACCCGCACGCCGCTGCGCAGCAGCGCCTCGTAGAAGCGGTGGCTCGCCAGTCGGATCGGCTTGGCGTCGGTGTGATTGTTGGGGAGCAGGATGCGGACGTCCACGCCGGCGCGGGCGCGTTCCATGACGGCCCGACGGGTGCTCCGGTCGGGCACGAAGTACGGCGTGGTGATGTAGAGCGTCTCCCGGGCCGCCAGATACGACAGGACGAAGGCATGCCGCAGGGGATGGTCCTCGCTGCCCGGGCTGCTGAGCACATGGGCGTAGCGCTCGATGGTGTCCCCTGCGTCGCTCGCCGTGTCGCTCGCCGTCTCGCTGGCCCTCACGTCGGGCCAGAAGGCGTCACCGGTCAGGATCTCGCCGCAGGTGTTCGCCCACAGCTGGACGAACGCCGACTGCAGCGCCTGCGCCGGCGCCCCGCGCAGCTCGACCATCGAATCACGCCATTCCTCGGGGTTCCGGGCGTCTCCCAGCCATTTGTCGCCCACCGCGGCGCCGCCGGTGAACCCCACCCGCCCGTCGATCACGATCGCGCGCCGGTGATTCCGCTTGTAGAGCCGCGTCAGCTTGCCGAACCGGGCCGGACGGTAGCGCACGACGTGGCCGCCCGCGGCGCGGAACCGCTCGAAATCATCATCGGGCGCGCGCAGGCCCCCCATCGCGTCGAGCAGGACGCGCACCTCGACCCCCGCCCGGGCGCGCTCGATCAATGCGGCGATCACCTGGTCGCTCGAACGTCCCGGCTCCCAGATGTAGACCATGAAGTTGACGCTGTGTTCGGCGGCGCCGATGGCCTCCAGGATGACGGGAAAGAACGCGTCGCCATTGTTGAGCAGCCGGGCGCTCCCTCCCGTTCCGGAGCAACTCCCCGAGCTCCCGGCGAACGCCCGCAGGAAGTCGTCCGAACCGACCTCCGGCGGATCTTCGGCCTTGTCCGTGACGGGCCGCCGGCCAAGGGTCGAGAAGAGTCCGATGATCACGCCGACCGTCGCCACGCCCCCGATGACCGCCAGCGAGGTGAACCACCACGGAGCGGCGGAGAGCGCGTCCAGGACGGATGTCTCTGGCATCAGGCCGACAGCTCGAGCGAGGCGAGCAGCGGATGGTGGTCCGAGCCGAAGATCAATCGACCACACCCGTCCGGTCGCTCATCGAGGCGGCGAACCGAGACCCCGCCGATGTGGCCCTGAGCGGAGCGATAGAGCACGTGGTCGAGCGTGAGCCGCACCGCGCCGTGATGCGTGTGGCGCCAGCGTCCGTCGCGGAGAGCCGGATGCAGGCCGGCCCGGGCGAGCTGCCGAACGATCGGGTCACGGGCCCCCCACGGGCTGTTGAGGTCGGCGCCCAGCACCAGGTCGGTCGCCGCCTCGCGCTCCAGCAGCGCGGCGAGTGACGTCACCTGGTCGCGACGCGTCCGGGTCCAGCGGGCCCGGGTGTCGAGGTGCGCGCTCACGAACGTCAGCGGCAGCCCGGCGACCCGGGCGGCCACCGCCACCCGGCGCTGGCGAAGCGCGCGCAGCTCGGTGGCGCGGGCGGCCTCCAGCGCGACGGTCGCCAGGATGGCGCAACCGCGATCGCTGCGGCTGCGGGCACTGCGCATCGAGGGCGCATACCGCAGACTCAGGCCGCAGGCGCGGGCGACGGCGCGGATGTCGATCCGCTCCCCGGCCCGAAGCCCCCCGCCATGGGCGCGCCGGCGCAGCGCCTCGGGCACCACCTCATCCACCCGATAGGCTTCCTGCAGGAGAATCACCAGCGGCCGACTCGAGCCCACCCGCCCCAGTACCTCCTCCAGCCGTCCGCGGCCGATCGCCACATTCCAGCTCAGCACATCGAGGATCCGGACCGGACCGTCGATCGGCGGCGCCAGGTCGAGCGCGACCGGTGGCCCCACCGCGTCCCGCCAGGCCGTCCAGCGCATCGCCGCCCCGGCGTCGGGGTCCAGCGGGAAGGGGGCCATCCGATCAGGAGGCGAGCGTCAGCTGCGAGCCGGGCACGATCACGAGGCTGCCGTCGGCCAGCCGCAACAGGGCCTTGGTGCCGCCGTCATAATCATCGGCGTGCGCCAGCACGTCGGCCACCCCGCCTCGGTAGTGGCCGGTCTCGAGGGCATTCCCCGCCGCCTCGGCGACCGCGAACTGCCAGAACGGATTGTCCCCCAGCTCCTCGCCGACGGTCGAGGGGGGTCCGTGGCCGCACCACAGCACGGTGTCGTCGGGCAGGCCGCTAAAAACATCGCGCACCGCGGCGAACAGATCCGTCGCGGAGGCCCGGGCGCCGTCGGTTCGGCCGCTCCCCAGCCGGAACAGAAAGTCGCCGACGAACATCTGTCCGCCGACCCGAAAACTCACGTGCTCCGGGGCGTGTCCGGGAGTGGCGTACACCTGGATTTCGGTGGCGCCGAACGCCAGCGTCTCGCCTCCCGCCACCACCTGGTCCACCCGGAAGGCCCCGCCGGCAGGCGCCGCGATGCGTCCCCCGGTCGCCCGCTGAACCGTCTCGACCGCCGCCCAGTGATCCTCGTGCAGGTGCGTGACGAGGAGCCACTGCACGTCGCCCCCCCAGCGCCCCGCGGCGGACACGAGGTCCTCCGCCCGCGCGCCCGGATCCACGATCAGGAGCGCGCCGGTGGCGACGTCCCGTGCCACGAACCCATTCGTCAGGATGTCATTGAGCACGAAGCGCCAGACGGCGAGCTCGGGCGCTTCGAAGATGTCGTCGCGAAGCACCGTTGAGGCTCCCGTCACGAGGGGAGCACCCCGTGCCGGCTCGCCACGCGGGCGATCGCTTCGACCGCGGCGTCGAGCTGCGAGACCTCGTGCGCGGCCGAGATCTGGGCCCGCAACCGCGCTTCCCCGTGGGGCACGACGGGAAACCCGAAACCCGAGATGTACACCCCCTCCGCCAGCAGCTCGCGCGACAGGCGGATCGCCAGCGCCGTCTCGCCGACCAGAATGGGCACGATCGGATGGACCCCCGCCGGCACGTCGAAGCCGCGCGCGACGAGCCCGGTGCGAAAGTGCTCCGTGTTCGCGCGCAGCCGCGCCACCCGCTCCGGCTCCGCGTCGAGCAGGTCGAAGGCGGCCAGCGAGGCGGCGACGATGGGCGGCGGCAGCGCGTTGGAGAACAGGTACGGGCGAGACCGCTGGCGCAGCGTCTCGATCACCGCCCCCGGGCCGGCGATGAAGCCCCCCGCGGCGCCGCCCATCGCCTTGCCGAGTGTGCCCGTCGTGATGTCCACCGCGCCATGCAGCCCCAGTTCCTCCGCCGTGCCGCGCCCCCGCGCGCCCAGCACGCCGGTGGCGTGGGAGTCATCCACCACCAGCAGCGCGCCCTGCCGCCGGCAGATCTCCAAGAGCGCCGGCAGCCGCGCCAGCTTCCCCTCCATCGAGAAGACGCCGTCGGTGATGACGAGCCGATGCCGCGACTGGTCCTGCTCCAGCAGGGCGGTCAGGGCGTCAAGGTCATCGTGCGGATACCGGTGGCGGGTGGCCTTGCAGAGCCGGATCCCATCGATGATCGACGCGTGGTTCAGGGCATCGGAGAAGACCGCGTCGCCGGCTTCAAGAGTCGTGGCGAAGAGCGCTTCGTTCGCGTTCCAGCAGGAGGTATAGAGGATGGCGTCGTCGCAGCCGAAGAAGTCCGCCAGCCGCCGTTCCAGTGTCAGGTGGAGCGTCTGGGTCCCGCAGATGAAGCGCACCGAGGCCATCCCGAAGCCCCACGCGTCGAGCGCCGCGCGCGCCGCCTCGCGAACCGCCGGGTGATCCGCCAGTCCAAGATAATTGTTGGAGGTGAGCATGATGACCTCGCGGCCGTCCACCACGACGGTCGGCCCCTGGGCCCCTTCCAGCGCGTGCTCCACCTTGAGCGTCCCCGCCTCGCGGAGCGCGTCCATCTCGCGCGCCAGATGCGCGACCAGACCACCAGGTTCCTCCCGATGCCTCACCGGAGCCCGTCGCCATGAGGATAGAACACCACTTTCAACGCCTGGTGGGAATCAAACGCTTCCATCCCCTCGATAAAGTTCTCGAGACCGTTATACTCGTGCGTCACCAGCGGCGCGACGTCGAGCCCGCCGGCGAGCAAGGCCAGCATGCGGTCCCAGGTCGAGAAGATGCGCCGGCCGATGATCGCATGGAGCGCGAGCCCCTTGAAGACGACGTCGCGGGCAAACCGGTCGATCGTCACCGCCTCGGTCGCGGGGATGCCGAGCAGCGACATGGTGCCGCCCATGCGCGCGATCCGCAACCCCTGATTGATCGCCGGAGCCGCACCTGACATCTCCAGCACGAGATCGACGCCACCGCCCGTTTCGTCCAGGATCCGCTCCGTCACCGCGTCGGCCGTCTCCCGCCCGGTGCGCAGCACCGTGACCTGCTCGGCTCCCTTCGCCGCGCGCCACCGCTCGGCGTGACCGATGGCGGGTGCGCTGACGTCGAGGATGTAGATCCGCTCGGCCCCCTCATGGTGCGCGATCGCGGCCGCCATCGCGCCGATCGGCCCATAGCCGAGAACCGCCACCCGCGCGCCCGACAACTGGTGATCTTCGATCGTATGGACGGCGTTGCCGAGGGCGTCGAGGAACGCCCCCACCGGGAGGGGGATCACGGCCGGGTCGAGCGGCACGACGTTGAAGGCGGGGACGAGCACGTATTCCGCGAACGATCCGTCGTGATGAAACCCGATGATCTCGGTGCGCCGGCAGATGTGGCCCTGGCCCGAGCGGCACTGGGTACAGACGCCGCAGATCACATGCATCTCGGCGGAGGCGTACATCCCCTCGGCGAGATCATTGCGCCCCGGGTCGGCCCCGATGGCATCGATCTCGCCGCAGAACTCGTGGCCATAGATTCGCGGCGGCGTGACCAGATGGCGGACCGACGGATCCCAGTGATAGAGGTGGCGGTCGGATCCGCAGATCGCCGCCGCGCGCACCCGCATCCGCACCTGGCCCGGGCCCGGGTCCGGTCGGGGCGCGTCCTGTACGACCGTTCCCGCCGGTCCGGCCTCGGCATTGATCTTGACCACCGCCTGCACCGGCTACGCCTCAACCGGCGTCGCGTGGCCGATGCGCTCGAGGAACCGCTCGGCGTCGATGGCCGCTCGGCACCCTGCACCGGCGGCGGTGACGGCCTGGCGGTAGACATGATCGTGCACGTCGCCGCCGACGAAGACCCCCTCGATCGCCGTGATGGAGCGGCCCGGGTCGCTGGGCAGCAGGTACCCCTGCGGGTCCATCGGCAGCCAGCCGTCGAACAGGCGCGTGTTCGGGATGTGGCCGATGGCCAGGAAGACGCCGTCGGCGGGCAGCTCCCAGCGGGCGCCGGTCTCCGGACTCCAGAGCCCGACCCCGGACACCTCCTCGTCGCCCAGGATTTCGGTCACCCGCGTGTTCCACAGAAAGGCGATTTTCGGATTGGCGAACGCGCGGTCCTGCATGATCTTCGACGCCCGCAGCCCCTCCCGCCGATGAATGACCGTGACTTTGGCCGCGAACCGGGTGAGGAACGTCGCCTCCTCCATCGCGCTGTCGCCGCCCCCCACGACCACCACGTGCTGGTCCTTGAAGAAGTAGCCATCACACGTGGCGCAGGTGGAGAGGCCGTGGCCGAGCAGCCGTTTTTCTCCCGGGATCTCGAGCAGGCGCGCCGACGCTCCCGAGCAGATGATCAGCGACCGCGTCACCACCGGCTGGCCCTCGATTTCCAGCCGGAAGGGCCGGCTGGAGAGATCCGCGGCGGTGGCGTCACCCGCGACGTAGCGGGCCCCGAAGCGGGCCGCCTGTTCTTTCATCAATCGGATGAGCTCCGGGCCCTGAACCCCTTGCGGGAAACCTGGATAGTTCTCCACGTCAGTGGTCAGGGAGAGCTGCCCACCGGACTCGATGCCGAGCACCACCAGCGGTGACAGGCCAGCGCGCGCGGCATAGATCGCGGCCGTCAGGCCGGCACAGCCCGACCCCAGGATGACGACGTTTTCGAGGTGGGAAGCCGGTTCCCCCATGCAGCGGACGGGAACCGCTAGGGGGAGGCGGCGGGGGGCGCGGGGACGGCTGGGGCCGCCAGCGCCGCCGGCGGCAACGCCCTACCCGTGATACGCAATTTCGCCATCCCCAGATCCGCCGCCCGCAACGCCTGGCGGATGGCGAGGAAATCGGCCGCCAGCGCGTCGGCCGGCCGGGCCTCGGGGAGATCGACGGTTGCCGTGGTGCGACCGTCCGAGCCCCGCCGGGTCGACACGGCGGCGGCGGAGACGACCGCCTGGATC